>JAKOTC010000202.1 GCA_029776465.1 Bacillota bacterium | reverse complement strand
CGAGGTGGCCAGGCTGAGTTTCAGCTCGTAGAGATAAAGACTTTTTCCGATTTCAGTCCGGCTGACGATTTCATAGCTTTCCACCCAGGGGCTGGAAAGCCCGGTGACCCAGTTGGGATAGTTTTTCTCCCATGAAGCGGAGAACTGGGCCCGCAGCTTTTTGCCCAATACCGCGTATTGATAGGCCCCGCTCCGCCGCTTGAGCCCCTCCGCCCAGACCGTTGCGGCGTCCTCCGGGCGGCAGACCCCCACCGCATCCATCGCCTCCGTTAGAAGCAGGCTTCGGATTTCATACCGGTTTGCCTGGGCGACCGCTTCCGTGATGCTGATGTGTTTGTTGCCGGCCAGCGCTCCCGCCAGATTCAAAACAAGCGCGAAAACCATGAAAATACCCGCTGTCAACAGGGCGGCGCCCCGTTTGGTTCGGATCCACTTCATCTTCTCACCTCTCCCGAAACTGGTACATCCTATGCGGGCAGGGGGATTTTCATCCGGCGATATTCTAAAATTACCCTCTTAGTACTTTAAAAATTTCAACAGCCGCAAGGGAAAAGCTACCCACTTTTTAGGGATTGTGCTATAATGGGCATGAATTTTTATTTGCTTGGAGGCATCATTGTGAAAAAATATCCCGAGCTTGTCGTATATGCCTTGGACGGCGGAGTTCAAAGCTATATTCTCGAGCAGGCAGCCCAAGGAAAGCTTCCCAACTTCAAACGTTTTATTGAAAGCGCAACGATTTTTGAGGACTGCCGGCCCCCCTATCCCTCCATCACCCCCACCTGCTGGGCCAGCTTTTCCACCGGCACCACCCCGGATGTCCACGGGGTGACGGATCAGGACATTCATTTTCCCGGCACCCCCTGGATCAGATGGGATCGGGCTACAGCGGCCACAACCTGCTGGCCGAGCGGTTCTGGGAGGCGGCAGGCCGGATAGGCAAGAAATCGCTGGTGCTGGAAATGCCCACCTCGGGCCCCAATATCGGCCCCAATGTCCGGCAGTATCAGTGCATGGCCAACCGGTGCGACCCCACTCAGCTCACCACGCCGGAAATCAGGGATATCTCGGAACAGCTTTATGTGTTTGACGTGGATACCGCCGACCTTTTCCCGAAGGATTGGCAGATCATCACCCCCTCGGGAAAGTGGCAGCCCCAGATCCGGATTAAGCCCAGCCCGACCCGTCCCGGAAAGCAGGGCTGTATCCTTCTGGAGGTCACCCGAAAGAACGAGCGGGAAAATCCAAGCCATATTGAAAACTTCTCCTGGGCCATGATCCGGGAATCCTCCGGCGTTCGGATTGCCGCCACCGAGGAGGAGCTTCTGGCGGGAAAGGGCTGGCATATTGAGCCGGGCTGCTGGTCGGACAATATCCGCCGAAGCCTGAAAAACGACAGGGGAGTGCAGGAATATCTCTTCCGCGCCAAGATGATTCCCGGCGACGCCCCCGGTTCCTTCGCCATTTTCTTCACCCAGTCGGTGGATGTGGTGGAGTGCGGAAACCCCAAAAGCTTCGGCCAGCGGCTGCTGGGGATGAGGAATTCGCCCCCCACCAGTGACTACAGCTGGTTCCTCGCTCGGGAGGGCAGCTTGGACACCGCCTTTGAATGCACTGCGTTTCGGTTTGAATGGCATAAAGAAGTGATTGCCGACGCCATGGAACACGACCCCGCCGATATCATCATCACCTATCACGGCCACACCGATTCCATCAACCATATGTATCGAAGCGTCTTTGAAGGGGTGGTGCCGGCCACCGAGGCCGAAAAAGCCGCCGCCGCCCTGGCTTATGAAAAAACCTATCAGCAGGCGGACGAGTATCTGGGCTGGCTCTACGATCATGTGATCGGCCCGGATACGGTGGTGCTGATTGTCTCCGACCATGGCGCCATCGGCTTCAACAAGACCATCCGTCCCCATGAGGCCATGGCTGAGGCGGGCCTGGCGGTTCTTTCGGAGGAGAAGGATTTCTGGGGCTGGACTATGGTGGACCCCAAAAAGTCCAGGGTGGTGCCCATGGG
>JAKOTC010000201.1 GCA_029776465.1 Bacillota bacterium | reverse complement strand
GATAAACCGGTCAAATTCAGCTCCCACAGCATCCAAGGCGCAGGTCTCCGAGGCGAAGACCACCCCGCCGTTCAGTCTTCCCATGCAAAGGGGGCGGAAGTCCACGGGATCCCGAAGGGCGATCATTTTCTCCCCGGTCATGACCAGCAGGGAAAAAGCGCCCTGAATCATCTGAGAAGCCTGCCGTACGGCGGCCTCAACCGAGTTGGTCCAGAGCATTTGACGGATGATGCACATATTGATAACTTCACTGTCGTTGGTGGTGGAAAAGACCGTACCCGCGTCCTCTAACTGCTTATGTAGCTGGGAGGCGTTGGTGATATTGCCGTTGTGAGCCAGCGCAAAGGAGAGCTTGCTGTGATAGGTGGTTAAGGGCTGGGAGTTTAATGTGTTATTGGAACCTGTGGTGGAATAACGCACATGGCCGATTGCCATGCGGCTGTCCTCAATTCCTCCCATTACCTGAGGGGTAAAAACCTCTGAAACCAGGCCCAAGCCTTTATGAAATGCAATTTTTCCGTTTTGTTCCCAGGCGATACCGACGCTTTCCTGCCCGCGGTATTGAAGGGCGATCAGCCCGACAGAGGTATACCATGCCGCGTTTACCGGTTGGGGCATCATTAATCCATAAAGTCCGCATTCTTCATGAAGTTTGTCCATTACTGCATCACATCTCATAAGTCTTTAAAATATCCTCCGCAATCTGGCGTTTGCTTCGCCGCATATCCATGGCTTGTTTTTCGATATGACGGTGAGCTTGGGGTTCGGTCATACCAAGATATTGAATTAAGCAGTATTTTGCCCGTTCAATCAACTTGATGTCTTCCAACTGTTTTTTCAGGTTTTCCTCTTTGGCCCGAAGCGCTGAGATGCGCATCCAGGAGGCTCGTACAAACCGTATGGCCGCCAAAAACATGGGTTTATTCAGCGGTTTGGCCAGGACGAAAACCCCTTCGTCTGCCACTCTGTCCTCGATTTCGGACACTTTTTCGGCCTTGACCACTAAGAGAACACCGCTGGCAGTGGTTTTGCAGAGGGTGCCTGCCAGCTTTTCTCCCGGCTCATCGGCGAGTGGACTGTTGATAATTATTATATCATAATGGAAGTTGTTAATCAACCGTTTCGCGCCTTCTGCGGAATCAATCGTGTCAATGTTGTGGAAACCGGCTTCTTCCAGCAGCTGTGAAAAAAAGTATTCTCCTTTTTTGCTTCCCGACACAACCAGATATCGTTCCACACAGCCCCTCCCATATCAGCGTAAATTCTCTATATTATATAGAGTATACCACGATTTTAGTTATGCGTATAGAGCTGTTTATAAGGGTTTTTTGTATTTGGAGAAAGAATATAAAAATCCCGCTCCATTATTTCTGCTTTATTTACACTGAAGCATTGGCAGTAATCATCGATAAAAGGTTCTATTTCAGCCAGTTCTTCCTTCCGGGCTTTCCAGGAGATCACCTGAGGCGGGAGACCGGTGGGCGCTATTTTGCTGCGAATATAGATTCGCCCGCCATGCATTCCAGTGCCGCAGAAAGGACCTATCGGCAGGTCCTCCGTCCCGATGCCCAATACGATTAATCGGCCCCCGGCCTGATATTCGCCCAAAAAGCTGCCGGTTTTACCGCCAATGACAATAACGGGCTGATGATCCTGATAGGCTTTCATGTGAATGCCCGCCCTGTATCCTGCGTTGCCTTTGATGAGGATGACGCCCCCCCGCATGGCATATCCGGTGGCGTCTCCGGAGGAGCCGTTAATCACGATGCGCCCCGCGTTCATGGTATCGCCGGTGGCATCCTGGGCGTTGCCGTTTACAATGATGATGCTGCCGTTGAGATAGGCCCCCAGCGCATTGCCCGGGATGCCGTTAATGATCACTTTATGTCCTTTATTGCCGCTGGCGATATAACGCTGGCCCAGAACCTCGTTCAGGATGATTTCTTCGTCCGTGCATTGTCGCACTGCCTGATTCAGATCTGTGAAATGCAGATCTTGTGCATTGATTATCATAAGGTTATCTTCCTTTCCTCTTGATCCTCAAGCTTTTTTCAAAGCCAGCATTTCCTTGCGCTCAGCTTTGGAAAAGGCCGCCAATTGGGGTTTATGCTTGAGCATCTCAAAGTCCACACGGGACAGATCGGTTTGGTTGCGGATCAGGGAGGTGTAAATGCCTGCCCGTTCCACTTCTCCGATCAGGATATATCCCACCAGCCGATTGTCACGGATAATCAGGCGCTTATACCCCTTTTCGGATTTATAAATCAGGTTTTCTCCCTCATAACTGCCGGCAGTGATCATGTGCAGGCCGAAGAAGCCGATGGCGTTCATGGGAAGGGCCTTGTCAAAGCTTTTTTGGCCGCCGGCCATGTTGATGCCGGCGGTTTCGCCCTGCATATAGGCGTTGGGCAGGATGGCCAGCACCCGGTTCTGGCCCGAACTGATGTCCAGGCACTCGGTGCAGTCACCTGCGGCATAAACATCTTCCAAAGAGGTTTTGCACTCGGAATCAATGAGGATGCCCCTGCCTACGGCTCCTCCCGCATTCCTCACTAAATCCGTACAGGGACGGACCCCCACCGCCAGGATCAAAAGATCAAAATCGATCTGCGCTCTGTTTTTTGTATGGGCAGTCTCTCTGTCAAAATGGTCCACGCTGTCTGAAAGCAGAAATTTAATCCCGCGGCTTTCGATATGCGCCTGCACCAGAGCGCTTCCCTCTTCGTCCAATATGCTGGGCAGTATTCGATTGGACAAATCAATCAGAGTGATGG
>JAKOTC010000200.1 GCA_029776465.1 Bacillota bacterium | reverse complement strand
GAACATTATGATGATCATGCTTTGCGCCATTGTCATCATGTCCATTGCGCTTCGTCTGCTGACCTTCGGCAAGAAAAACAAAATCGTGGCCTCCTATATGGGGGGCGTCAATGTGGGAGACGACCGTAATTTTATTGATTCCTTCGGACAAAATAAATCCATGTATCTGGCAAACTGGTATATGGAGGATGTTTTCGGGGAAAAGAAATTATTGAAACCCTCCATCGTAATTGCGGCTGCAGCCCTGATTATTCTGATGGTAATTGTGATCGGGGGTGCAGTCTGATGCGTTTTTTCTATATGGCGCTTTATCTGGTATTGGCGCCGTTTTTGGGCGGCTTGCTGGCAGGATTGGACCGAAAGCTCTCGGCACGGATGCAGGGGAGAAAGGGTCCTCCGCTGTTTCAGCCCTTTTACGATCTCTTCAAGCTGTTTAATAAACAAGCCGTGGTGGTCAATAATGTTCAGGACTTTCTGGTGGTCGGTTTTCTGATCTTCATTATCTTTACCGGATGCCTGTTCTTCTTCGGCGGCGATCTGCTGCTTGTCTTTTTTGCCTTGACCCTGGCGGGAATCTTTTATATGATGTCGGCCTGTTCGGCCAATTCCCCCTACAGCTCCATGGGTGCCCAGAGAGAGCTGATGCAGATGATGGCCTATGAACCCATGGTGCTGCTGGTGGCCATCGGGTTTTATGTGTCCACGGGCAGTTTTTCCGTTTCCGATATTGTCCGCAGCGAGATTTCCAACATTGCTTATCTGCCGGGGATATTCTTCGGCTTCCTCTACATTCTCACCATCAAGCTGCGCAAGTCGCCTTTTGACCTCAGCACCTCCCACCACGCCCATCAGGAGATGGTGAAGGGCGTGACCACCGAACAATCCGGCGGTATTCTGGCGCTGATTGAACTTTCCCACTGGTATGAAAATGTTTTTCTGATGGGAGTTGTGGGGCTGTTTATCGTCAACGCCGACTGGCGAAGCTATCTGGTGGCCCTCCCGGTCTGCTTCTTGACCTATTTTATTGAAATTCTGGTGGACAACGTCTTCGCCCGGGTAAAATGGGAAGTGATGCTGAAGTCCGCTTGGGTGGTCACCCTGATTGCCGGCGTAATCAACCTGTTGATTTTAAATTTAATTTAAGTGAACATAGATGCCGGTTTGTATGAAATCGGCATGGAAAGGCAAGAAAGTTATGTCAAGCACATCAAAGTCCCCTTGGCTTCTGCATTATGACGGGTCCAGCTGCAACGGCTGCGACATCGAGGTGCTGGCCTGTCTGACACCAGTTTACGATGTGGAGCGGTTTGGGGTTATCAATACAGGAAATCCGAAACACGCGGATATTTTTCTGATCACCGGCGGCATTAACGCCCAAAACGAAAAGGTGGTCCGTCAGATCTATGACCAAATGCCCAAACCCAAGGTTGTGGTGGCGGTGGGCATCTGTGCCTGTAACGGCGGTATTTTCAAGGAATGCTATAACATCCTGGGCGGAGTGGACAAGGTGATTCCCGTGGACATCTATGTTCCGGGCTGCGCGGCCCGTCCCGAGGCGATCATCGACGGGGTGGTGCAGGCGGTGGCCCTGCTGGAGAAGAAACGGAGCAAATATAAAAAGGAGGCCTAGGTATGAGTGAACTGAGAGATATTGTGGTTGAACCGGTCAACCTGGTCCACGAGGTGCTTCAGGTGAAGCATGACGGGTATCGCCTGATTCAGATATGCGCCACCCGAGTGGGGGACCAATACGAGTTAATTTACTCTTTCGGGCTTGGATATGACGTTCTTCGGCTTCGTGTCTATCTGCCCCTGGAGGAAGAGCTGGTCAGCATCAGCAATATTTATGCTCCCGCTTTTATATACGAAAATGAAATGCACGATCTTTTCGGCGTTAAAATAAAACTGATTTCCATCGACTATCAGGGGAATCTATACCGCACAGCGAAAAAAACTCCCTTTAAATAGGCTATATCCTTTGATTTCGGATTAGGAGGATTTTAATGTCCACACGCAGCATTATCCCCTTTGGTCCCCAGCACTCGGTTCTGCCGGAGCCTATCCACCTGGATCTGGTGGTGGAGGACGAAAAGGTGGTGGAGGCCATTCCCTCCATCGGGTTTATTCACAGGGGACTGGAAAAACTGGTTGAGAAAAAAGACTTTAACGATATGGTGTATGTGGCCGAGCGCATCTGCGGCATCTGCAGCTTTATGCACGGCATGGGCTACTGCGAGGCGGTTGAGCGCAACATGGGGGTGGAGATCCCCGATCGGGCCAAATACCTTCGCACCATCTGGGCCGAGATGTCCCGCATCCACAGCCATTTGATGTGGCTTGGTCTGCTGGCTGATGCCTTCGGTTTTGAAAGCCTGTTTATGCAGTCTTGGCGAATCCGGGAAAAGATTCTGGATATGTTTGAGTACTCCACCGGTGGCCGGGTGATTTTTTCCGTTAACAAAATCGGCGGGGTCAAGAAGGATATGGACGGAGCCATGCTCTCCGACTTTTTGAAAATTTTAAACGGGATGGAGCAGGAATTAAAAGAACTCTCCAAAACCTTTCTTTCCGATTATTCGGTCAATTCCCGCCTGAAGGGGGTCGGCTGTCTGACTAAGCAGCAGGCCCATGACCTCGGAGCGGTGGGCCCCTTTATGCGGGCCAGCGGCATTGCGATGGATACCCGCAAGCTGGGATATGGAGCCTATCCCGATCTGGATTTTGAGCCCATCACCAGCACCGTGGGGGATTCCTATGCCCGCACCGATGTGCGGATTCGGGAGATCTTCCAATCCATTGACCTGATTCGCCAGGCTGCGGCCAAAATCCCGGATAGCGAGATCTCGGTTCCGGTCAAGGGCATGCCCGACGGCGATTACTTCATGCGGGTCGAACAGCCCCGTGGGGACG
>JAKOTC010000199.1 GCA_029776465.1 Bacillota bacterium | reverse complement strand
GTGCCTGATGATCCCCGAAAATCTGTCCTCGGAAGTAGTGGGAAAAACCTATTATCATGAATATATGGAGCCTTATGAACGGAAATGGACCGCCAAAATCAGAGAAGCCGGCAAATATTCTTTCATTCATATGGACGGCACATTGAAAGGGCTTTTATCCGAGGTGGGAAGCGCCGGCTTCAGGGTGCTTGAGGCCCTGACCCCCAAACCCTGCGGAGATCTGGAATTTACCGAAATTCCTCCCCTGCTGCCCCGGGATGAGATTATCTGGGGCGGGCTGCCGGGCATGCTGTTTTCGGACTTTATCTCTGACGAGGAGTTTGACCGGTATGTCTGCGATATTCTGGAGATTATGAAAACCGAGCCCCGTTTTGTGCTTGGGGTTGCCGACCAGGTGCCGCCCGGCGCAAGCATGGCGCGGGTCGCGCGGGTTCGCTCCCTGGTGGACCGTTTCGGCAGATACTGAAAACACAGCACATATAAAAAGGGCCGATGGATTCGGCCCTTTTTATTGTCAGCATATAAAGAATGCCACAGGATAATAAAATTCACATCCGTTGATTTCACCTTCAAACTCAATGCAAAGATGTACTCTGACCGCGTCGCAGGGGATATCAAAACACTTGACGATTTGGCGGAAGTTTGTAGAAACCTCATTGGTGATAT
The DNA here is from genome assembly GCA_029776465.1 of Bacillota bacterium. GTDB lineage: Bacteria > Bacillota > Clostridia > Oscillospirales > JAKOTC01 > JAKOTC01. Next base: position 2,732 of record JAKOTC010000199.1, on the reverse strand, counting down.
CACAGGTGCAGACTTTTACGGTGCAGTCTCGGCGGTCCAGAAAGCGCGCCACCAAATTGATGTGGTCCGCTTCAATGCAGCGGATGGTAAATCCAAAGCAAATCCGCCTGTTTCGGCCCAGTTCAATCAGGGTAATATAGCAAAACCTCGAGCATCCGCCCTGCTGGTTTAAGCAGGCAACATTCGCGGCGGTTCCTCTCAACCTGCCGAAAGTAAAGGGACCCTCCGACAAAAAATCTTCCGGATCGCTGTTTCTCGGTCCCCGAAGCAGAGGATTTTCAATCAGATTATTGCTTCCGGAGCGGTTCATATTCTCCCTGAGGCAGCCAGTTCCCATAACACCGCCGACTCCGGTATCGGAACAAACTCTGCATTCTCCCAAGTTGTCAGATGCAATATCGTTTAAGTCATTATTTCCGCATCCGCAGGAGCGGTTGAAATCACGTCCGATAGGATCACCCCCATAATGGTTCAAATTCCGGCAGGGATCGCAGGAATTGCGGTTCAAATCTTCTCCGCCAATCTCATCCCCATTTCCTGCACAGCCTCTGCCGGGTTTTATGTTACAAGCTGCGCATTCTCTTTCCCGGTTTCCCGTCCTGTCTCTGTTCTGATCTCTATAGCTGTCCATGCTGTCTTCGACCCACTCTCTCTGGAAACCGGGGTATATGTTCTCCTCTTCATCCCCGTCATAACTGCCGCGTTCCCGGCGCCGTTCTCTGATCCAGTCTGCCCGGTCATCCCTGTTGTCATGGTTTTCGGGGTCAGCGGCTATGTCGGCATTTCGCTCTCTGCCACGGGTGCCGTGTTCTTTCCATCCTTCCTGGATCCAATCTTCCGCGAAATCCCTATTATCGTCTTTGCCTCTTTGTTTTCTGTCACGACCGGATTCTGTGTTAGGCCTCCCTTCTCCGGCATAAGCAAGCTTTCTGTGCCGGTCTCCGGCCCATTCCCTCTCGCCGTCCGAGGCAGGCTCCTCCTCCTTATTTCTTCTCTCCCGGTAGCTGTTCCTTGCCGTGTTATCATCCCTTTCCCAGTCTCTCTCCCAATCGCCGTTCTGATCCCAATCATTTTCCCGATTAATCTCTCTGATAAACTCTATGGGATCGAAATCCATGGGCAAAAACTGGTTGGGCATGATAAAATCGCTGTCACTGACTTCCTCGTCATCCACAGGCGGGCGGCGCTTGCGTTTAGGAGAGGGGGGATTCTTTTGTGTACCGGTTTCCATATTCATCATCGGCATCGGAGCATACCGTGAATCCATCCCCATTGCCTCAAACTCTTCATGATCATCCCTATCAACGCTCTGCCTCATTTCCGGCCTCTTGACCGGATTGAATTTCTGATTGCCTTCTCCGGGCGAACCTTGACCGGTATCATAAATATCGTCATTGTCATGGAGATCCGGATATCTGTCCATAATCGACATATCTCAGGCCCCTTTGTATGAAAATTGGCATATCACGCCATTAACATTTTATGCAGGTACAGCGCTTTGGTGCGTATCGAGGTGGAAAGAAAACAGTCTGCCGCCCTGTCGGGAAGCAGACTGTTTGATATACGATATAAGATATCAGGACGCGGAGCAGGTTTCCGATTGATGGCCGTACATGACCAGCCGGTAATAGGCCCCTTTGGCCTTCATCAGTTCCTCGTGGGAACCCTCTTCAACAATTCTTCCGCCGTCAATATAAAGAATTCTGTCGCAGTTTTGAATGGTGGAAAGGCGGTGGGCGATGATAAAGCTGGTTCGGCCCTTCAGCATCCGCTCAATTCCTTCCTGCAATGCCTGTTCTGTTTTGGTGTCAATGGAAGAGGTGGCTTCGTCCAGGATTAAAATCTTGGGATCGGATACGATCGTACGGGCAAAGGAGAGCAATTGCTTCTCTCCCTGCGAAAGGCTTCCGCCCTTCTCTTTGATTTCCGTCTGATAGCCCTTGGGCATCTGCTCGATAAAACGGTCGGCCTGAACAATTTTTGCGGCTCTCCGGATTTCCTCATCCGCGGCATCCAGTTTTCCATAGGCAATATTGCTTCTGACAGTGCCGGAGAAAATAAAGCTGTCCTGCATCATGATGCCCATCTGACTGCGCAAAGACTGAACCGTGCATTTGCTGATATCATGGCCGTCAATCAGAATCTGGCCCGATTTAATATCGTAGAACCGGCTGATGAGATTCACCACGGTGGTTTTGCCCGCACCGGTGGGGCCGACAAGGGCAATGCTCTCCCCTGCCTTGGCCTTAAAGGAAATACCTTTCAGAATGGTAACCCCCGGTTCATATTCAAACACCACATCCTTAAACTCTACCTCCCCTTTAATGGGCGGCAGAGGCTGAGCGCCCTCCGCATCGGCAATTTCCGGCACTTCATCCATGGTTTCGAATATCCGCTCCAGATAGGCGATGGTGTTCATAAAGCTGTTGTAGATATTGGCAAGGGACAAAATGGGGTTCCAGAAACGGCTGGCATACCCGGTCATGGCGGTAAGAACACCCACCGATACCGTGGGATTGATCCAGAGGATACCCGCGATATAAATGAGACAGTTGACCCAGGTGGAGACGTTTTCAACCGAAAAGCCCAAGAAGTTTCCGATCTTGATCATATTCATCCAGGCGGCACGGTAGGCGTCAATCAGCTTGGAATAAATCCCCTTATTGTACTCCTCTCGGGCAAAAAGCTGGGTGACCTTCATCCCGTTGAGGCTCTCGCTCAAATAGGCGTTC
>JAKOTC010000198.1 GCA_029776465.1 Bacillota bacterium | reverse complement strand
TAATTTCATACAACTTGAAAAAATATGTAGAATTGATATCGAAAGCGCGAAAAAAGATTGCATACCGGTTTGATATATGTTATAATGAAATTTAAACTAAATGGCAAATACAGTTAAATCCTTCTTGGATACCGGTTGGAGGTCTTGGAATGATACTGAATGCGTACTCAACTTTAAAGGCGCTGCCCATGGCCTATGCCCTGCTGGAAGCTGTACGGGATCAAAGGGAGCGGATTGTCAATTTTAAACTGATTGATCTCAACAGCACCCTGGAAGGGTTTTTGGGCCAAACCTATGACAGCCTGATGGGTCGCACGGTTCAGGAAATCGAGTCTCTCTTCGGCGAGCCGGAGATCTGGGTCGGACGGATGAGCAGAGTGGTCTGCAACGGCTGTTCCGCCGAGTTCGAGGCTTATGTGTCCCCACAGGAAAAGCGATACCGCATCTATCTTTACCCCCTGTCCGGTTATGCGGAGGACAGGGTGGTTTTCATCCTCATTGACATCACCAGCGTGACCCGGAAGATGGAGGAGCTTTTCGCGCTGGGCCTGATGCTTCACGACCTCATTCTGGAGGTGGACGAGGACTTCCGCTTTATGGGGGTCTACACCAGCGAAAAAGGAAAGCTCTATCTTCCCGAGGAGGAGATGGTGGGCAAAACCATCTATCAGGTTTTTGCGCATGACCAGCCCCGGGCAGAGGCCTTTGCCGACCTCTTTGAAAAGGCCCGGCAGAGCGGGAAGAGAGAGATCCTGGAATACAAGTCCTCCCGGTTCGACCGCTGGCTGCTGGCCGGGGTGATCCATACCCGGACCCATGAGAAGGACCATTACATTGTCAGCGTCAGCGACATCACCGAGACCAAAACCCTGGAGGAGGAGTGGGTGGACGAGCGGGAAGCCCTCTTCCGGGCGATTTTTGAGCAGTCCCCCATCGGGGTCACCATCGGCGGGGACGAATACGGCTTTTATCCCCATATCGACGGCCTGCCCGCCGCCAACGCCATGTATCAGAAGATTGTGGGCCGCTCTCTGGAAGAGCTGGAGAAGACCCCTTGGACCGAATATACCCACCCCGAGGACCTGGAGGAGGATGTCCGGCTCTTCCGGCAGCTTCAGGCGGGGGAGATTGACAGTTATCATCAGGAAAAACGCTATCTGCGCCCCGACGGTTCGGAGGTCTGGGTGCATCTGACCGTTTCCCGGCTGAAGACCCCCACCCCCAGTGGGATCAACCACATCTGCCTGGTGGAGGACATCACCCAGCGCAAGCGGCTGGAGGAAAATCTGCAGGAGAGCGAGCGCTCTAAGGCCGTGCTGCTGGACAACCTGCCCGGGATGGCCTATCGTCTGGTGGACTGGAAGCTGGTCTATGTCTCGGGGGGATGCCTGGAGCTGACCGGCTACTGCCCCGAGGATTTTATCGATAATAAACATATCAGCATCCACGAATTGATCCTGCCCAAGTACCACGAGACCCTCCGGCAGGAGGTCCGGCTCGGGCTGGCCCTGCGCCGGAAGATCTCCT
>JAKOTC010000197.1 GCA_029776465.1 Bacillota bacterium | reverse complement strand
CTTTCAAAGCTTCTGGTCTTCCAAAGCGGAACCGATGTCTCGGGGGCCGTCGAATTTACGATTTACATAATCATCGGCGCGATCGGGCTTGCCTTTACCGAATTGCTGCTCTTCCTCTTCACAGACATCATCGGGCTTCATCCCATGATTTCAAAGATAATCGCCGCAGCCATTGTGCTGATCTGGAACTTTTTCGCCCGTAAAATCATACTTTATACAAATCAAGGAGCGATCCTATGGAAAAGAAAAAGGCAGTTATAATCGGCGCCGGTCCGGCCGGACTCACCGCCGCCTACGAACTTTTGAAAGCTTCCTCCGACTATGAGGTGACGATTCTGGAAGAATCGGAGGCTCTGGGTGGCATCTCCCGAACGGTTTATCACAACGGGAACCGCATGGATATCGGCGGTCACCGTTTTTTTTCAAAGGATGAACGGGTGGTGCAAAGCTGGCAGGAGATGATGCCCCTGCAGGGAAGCCCCGCCTATGACGACATCAAGCTGGGCAAAAAAAAGGAACTGGCTCCGGGTGGCCCCGACCCCGAAAAAACCGACCGGGTCATGCTTCTGCGGGAGCGGGTCTCCCGGATCTATTACAAAAAGCATTTTTTCGATTATCCCGTTTCCCTCAAATGGTCCACCATCAAAAACATGGGCTTTCTGACCACCATGCGGGCGGGATTTTCCTATCTGGGCGCCAAGCTTCATAAGCTGCCCGAGGACTCCCTTGAGAACTTTTATATCAACCGGTTCGGCCGGGTGCTTTATTCCATGTTTTTCGAAGGATACACCGAGAAGCTTTGGGGCCGCCATCCCAGCCAGATTTCCGCCGACTGGGGCGCCCAGCGGGTCAAGGGCCTCTCCATCGGCGCAGTCTTAAAGGACATCCTGAGAAAAATGCTTCCTGCCAAAAAAAATACAAAGGTGGAAACCTCCCTGATCGAACAGTTCTCCTATCCCAAGCTGGGCCCGGGCCAGCTTTGGGAAACCGTCGCGGCGGAAGTGGAGGCCCGGGGCGGCAGGATCCTCAAAAACAGCAAGGTGACCGCTCTCAACGCCGAAAACGGAAAAATCCTCTCCGTCACTGTAAACGGGAAAGACGTCTACCCCGCCGATATTTTCTTCTCCTCCATGCCGGTGAAGGATCTGGTTCAGAACCTGAAGGGCACGGAGATCCCCCCGAATGTAAAGGAGGCGGCCAATACCCTGCCCTACCGGGATTTCGTCACCGTGGGGTTATTGGTGGACCGCCTGGCCCTTCAAAATAAAACCAAGATGAAAACCCTGGGCAATATCGTCCCCGACTGCTGGATTTATGTCCAGGACACCGGCGTCAAGCTGGGGCGCATTCAGATTTTCAACAACTGGTCCCCCTATATGGTGGCCGACCCCGAGCGCACCGTCTGGCTGGGGCTGGAATATTTCTGCGACGAGGGGGATGACTTCTGGAACCTGAGCGCGGAGGAAACCGTCAAGCTGGCCATCGAGGAACTGATCCGCATCGGCGTTCTCTCCAAGGACGCGAAGATTCTGGATTCCCACCGCGAGCAGGTCAAAAAGGCCTATCCCGCCTATTTCGACGGCTATGCCCAGATGGACGAGATTGTCCGCTTCCTGAACGGGTTCGGCAACCTCTACTGCATCGGCCGCAACGGCCAGCACCGGTATAACAACATGGACCATTCCATGGCCACCGCATTTGAGGCCGTCAAGAATATTCTGAGCGGCAAAGCCGGAAAAGAGAATATCTGGAATGTGAATACGGAGAAGGAATACCATGAGGAGAAAAAAAGCTGAATCGGAGGCCCGGGCATCCGGTTCCCTGTTCGAGAGCATCGTTGAAACGGCGGAATACATCATTCATCATCCCTTTGCCGTCATCCTTCTGCTGAGCATTTCCGCCGGCCTGATCATCGACCAGACGGTGTCTCGCACCGCTCCCGGGGCAGCTCTTCTCAAGATGCTGCTGTTGTTTGCGGTCTTTGGCCTTCTCCCTCTTCTCATTTCAGTCTTCTTAGGGGGCAAAAAGGAATCCGGGGATTTAAGCGCCAAGGGCATGGATTACCAGCGGCTGATTTACCTGGTCATTCTGCTGGGCTTTTTGCTGCGCATTGCCTACACCGTATACTCTCCCCCCTATCACCACAATCAAAACGACGGCGGCACCTTTGGAAAATACTATGGCCATTACGGATCTATCTACTATATCTACACCAACCTCAGCCTGCCGGATTTCGATCCCCGCACCTGCTG
>JAKOTC010000196.1 GCA_029776465.1 Bacillota bacterium | reverse complement strand
CCGGAGCCAGAGAAAATCGGAAGCTTTTGGCCGCGGATCAAGGTGACCAATGAATCTATCGAGGAGATTCCCGTGCGGATATAGTTACGCGGATATTTACGGGAAACAGGGTTGATGGGGCGGCCATTGATATCGCCCCGTTTATCGGCAAAGATTTCGCCCAACCCATCGATGGGCCGGCCTGCTCCATCAAAAATGCGGCCCAGCAGTTCCCGGGAGAGGGGCAGTTCCATCGGCCGTCCGCGGAAACGGGTGCGGGTGTTATTCAGCCCAATGCCCTGTGTTCCTTCAAATACCTGAATCACGGCCCGCTTTCCATCTATCTGAACCACACGGCCGGTTCGAACGCTGCCGTCATCCAATTCAATATCAACCATTTCCTCATAAGAAATGTTTTCTACATTATCCAGAACAATCAAGGGTCCCTGAATTTCCTTTAGTCCGACATATTCCATCATAAAAGAATCATGCCTTTCTGTGCCCCCATTGGGGCACAATTGATTTATACATTTTTGTCATACCCGCCTATTGCAGAGGGTGAAAATATATTCATGACAAATTGGGAATCGATATTTTCCACTCTACTCGGGCAAATATCATATTAAAACTCGAAAGCTACTGCAGAATATCAAGGGAGGATATTGTATCATTGATTTCTTTCATAAAGCTGTCGAACATCTCAAGATTATTGTTGGGGATATCATACTTGATACGAATGGCCCGATCCAAAATTCCCGTAGCCATCAGTTTTGAAATGGGCATTCCTTTGGCAATCAGAGTTCGGGCACTGTCGTAAATTTGCAGAATCGCACGCATCATTAACAGCTGCTTATTCATGGGGACATAGGTATCCTCCGCGTGGTAAGCGTTCTGCTGTAAGAAACCCATGCGGATAACCGCGGATATTTCTATAATCAGCTTCTGATCGTCGGGCAGAACGTCACTGCCGATCAGCTTGACGATCTCCATCAAACGGGCTTCCTCTGCCAGTAGGGCAATGATTCTGCCGCGCAGTTCAAGGAAATCCTCCGAAACATTCGTTCTGTACCATTCGGCCAAATCGTCCATATACTCGGTATAACTGGACATCCAGTTGATAGCCGGATAATGGCGGGCATAGGCCAAGGACTTATCCAGCGTCCAAAAGCACCCCACAAAGCGCTTGGTGTTCTGGGTAACCGGCTCGGAGAAGTCGGCGCCCTGGGGGGATACTGCCCCGATCAGGGTAACCGAGCCTTCGGTGCTTGACAGGTTTTGGGTGCACCCTGCCCTTTCATAGAATTGGGAGAGACGGGAGGGCAGATAGGCAGGGAAACCTTCTTCCGCCGGCATCTCTTCCAAACGCCCGGAAATCTCACGAAGCGCCTCCGCCCAACGGGAGGTTGAGTCGGCCATCAGCGCAACGTCATAACCCATGTCCCGATAGTACTCGGCAAGGGTGATTCCGGTATAGATCGAAGCTTCACGGGCGGCAACCGGCATATTGGAAGTATTGGCGATGAGCACCGTTCTGTCGGTCATCAAACGGCCCGTCTTGGGGTCAACCAGCTCTGAGAATTCCTCCAGAACCTGGGTCATCTCATTGCCGCGCTCGCCGCATCCCACATAAACAATAATATCGGCGTCACACCATTTGGCCAGCTGATGCTGGGTCATGGTCTTTCCGGTTCCAAATCCTCCGGGAACCGCCGCCGCCCCGCCTTTTGCAATCGGGAAGAGGGTATCGATAACCCGCTGACCTGTAATAAGCGGACGACTGACTTCCTTACGCCCTTTGGTGGGACGGGGAATTCGGATGGGCCACCGCTGAACCAGCGTCAGTTCATGTTCCCTTCCCTCTTTGTCCCGAACGCGCAAGATGGGATCCTCAATGGTATAACTGCCATTCTCCGCCACCCATACAACCTCGCCGGAGAGAGAGGGCGGAATCATGCATTTATGAGTAATAATCGGGGTTTCAGGGCAGGTGGCATAGATCTGTCCACCCGAGACCTGATCACCGTTTTTAACAACAATTGTCACATCCCACTTTCTGTTCCTGTCCAATGAAGGAACATCCAGGCCTTCGGGGATAAAGCTTCCGCTTAATTCCTCAATTCGGCGAAGGGGACGTTCAATACCGT
>JAKOTC010000195.1 GCA_029776465.1 Bacillota bacterium | reverse complement strand
CTTGGCTATACCCCAAAGACGATAGCCAGGATATTATAGCAGATTTTTTTGGCCGATGCAAGTACCGACCGATGTTTTTCTTAAAACTATTGCGAAAATTGAAGAAATTGCAGCCCATCCTGCAAAAACCGCCCTTTTGCAAGGGTTAAAGTCTTGCGCGGCGGGGTAAACTGTGGTAGAATAAAGAGTAATATTTTTAGGAAATACGGATGAGTATTTCCCAAGCAACAGGTGATTTGACCATGAAAAAAATGCTCCAGGGATGCCTGCGGCCGAGGGGCGGATATGAAAGCTGTCTGTGGGATCGGCTGCGTTCGGTGAATCGACAACGGCGGACAGTTTAAAGTTCTGAATTTTACATGGAAAAGGAGTTTTAAATATGTCCGAAATCAATATTGATAAGATTGAAATTGCCTCAAATTTTATTCACGAAGCCATCGACGAAGATTATGCCAAGGGCGTTTACACCAAGAAGGTGCACACCCGTTTCCCGCCCGAGCCCAACGGCTATCTGCATATCGGCAGCGCGAAAGCCATCTTCATCAACTATCTCACCGCTAAAAAATACGGCGGAGAATTTAACCTTCGTTATGACGACACCAACCCCGAAAAGGAAGAGGAAGAGTATGTGGAGGCCATCCTGAGGGATCTGCTCTGGCTGGGTGCCAAGCCCGACCATATTTTCTACGCCTCCGACTATTTCGATAAAACCTTCGAGCTGACCCTCGATTTGATTAAAAACGGCGACGCCTATGTCTGCGACCTTTCTCAGGAGCAGATCCGCGAGACCCGGGGAACCCTGACTCAGCCCGGCGTCAACAGCCCCTACCGCAACCGCAGCGTGGAGGAGAACTTGGATCTTTTCCTGCGGATGAAAAACGGCGAGTTCCCGGAGGGAAGCCGGGTGCTGCGGGCCAAGATCGACATGTCCTCTCCCAACATCAATATGCGCGACCCGGTGATTTACCGCATCAAGTATGCCCATCACCACCGCCAGGGGGATAAGTGGTGCATCTATCCCATGTACGACTATGCCCATCCCATCCAGGACGCGTTGGAGGGGATCACCCATTCCCTCTGCTCCATCGAGTTTGAGGACCACCGTCCTCTTTACGAGTGGACCCTGCGAAAGACCGGTTTCCTGGATCAGCCCCCCCGCCAGATTGAGTTCAATAAATACGCCATTACCCACACCGTCATGAGCAAGCGGTATCTCCGCAACCTGGTGGAAACCGGAGTGGTGGACGGCTGGGACGACCCGAGAATGCCCACCCTCTCCGCTCTCCGCCGCCGGGGCGTCACTCCCCAGGCGCTGCAGGATTTCTGCGTGAAAACCGGTGTCTCCAAAAGCGGCGCGGTGATTGAGATTGAGTTTTTGGATCACTGTGTCCGGGAGGACCTGCGCAGCAAGGTCTCCCGCGTGATGGCGGTCACCGACCCGGTCAAGCTGATTCTGACCAACTATAACGAAACGGGCGAGAGCTTTGAGCTGCCCAATAACCCCGAGGTTCCCGAGATGGGCACTCGGCAGGTTCCCTTCTGCAAAGAGCTGTATATCGAGCGGGAGGACTTCATGCCCATTCCGCCGCCCAAATATCACCGCCTCTATCCGGGCAATGAGGTTCGCCTGATGGGCTCTTATATCATTAAATGCACCGGCTATAACACCGACGCCGAGGGCAAGGTGACTGAGGTTTTGGCCGAGGTGGACTTCACCACCAAAAACGGCGGGGAGAACGCCGGCCGCAAGGTGAAGGGAACCATCCACTGGGTCCCGGCCGATGTGGCGGTTCCGGTGGAGTATCGCCTGATTGACCACCTGCTTTCCACCGTTCACAACACCAATCTGGACGAGGCGGTTTTAAACCCTAACTCCATGATCATTACCCAGGGCTATGCCGAACCGGTGGTGGGGGACGCCAAGCCCGGGGACACCTTCCAGTTTGTCCGTCAGGGGTATTTTTGCCGGGATACCAAGTTCCCGGAAAAAATGGTGTTTATCCGCACCGTGTCCCTGAAGAGCTCCTATAAGCCGGCAAAATAACCTCCGGCAAATCGTTTTCTTGTTCATAACAGGGGTAGGGCATCGGTCTGCCCCTGTTTGTATAGCATAGCATGGGAGTGTGCAGATGAATAACCAGTTTGAGGTGCGCTATACCGTCACCAAGGAGCGGTATCTGAAACAGGCCGAAAATCCCATCAAGGCCAATCGGCTCTCCATTGTCTGGATTATCCTGATGGGGGTTTCCCTGTATTATTCCTATGACGCCCTGGTGGGAGGGTATTGGCTTTTTTGCGGCTTTTATCTGCTGCTTGCCCTGTTTTCCGCTTTTCAGGCCTTCCTGCGCGTCCGCTTCTTTCTTCTTCGGGCATACAAAAAGGCGGCCAAACGCCAGGGCTGCGACCAATGGGTCTGCAGCATCCGGCTGGGAGATGAAATCTCGGTGAAAAACGGCAACACCCTGGTGACATATCACTGGGAGGATATCGAAAAATACCGGGATCAGGAGGACGCGGTGGTGTTGCTCTTTGATGACAAATCCAGCCTCCGCCTGGCCAAGGAAGAGTTTGTGGCCGGCGACGCCGACCAGTTTATCACCTTTTTAAGAAAAGAACACCCGGATATTCAGCAGACAAATTGAGCTGCGGCAGGGCCCTCAAGGCTCCTCCCAAAGCATCCCGGACCCAAACGGGGTCTGCTGCCATTGATGAACAGGATTACCTGATCAATTAAATCCGTACATGAGGAAATCATAACCCGAAAGGAAATCAGATATGAATCAAAACCAACAACTGGCTGATCTGTTATTTCCGGATGTCAGTGACGATTTAAGCCTGCTTGAGAAAAAATATCCTCCTCGTGATCTGCCCCAGGGCGCCATGGTGACCCGTTTTGCCCCCAGCCCCACCGGGCTGCCCCACCTGGGCAATGTCTTTACCTGCAACGTGGACCTGCGCGCCGCCCGCAAGACGGGGGGCATCGTCTATCTGCGCATTGAGGATACCGACGCCAAGCGGGCCGTCGATGACGGCATCGCCAAGATCATCTCCATGCTGGGCGAGTTCGGGCTGGAGTTTGACGAGGGCCCCACGCTGGACGGCGGGGAGAAGGGCAATTATGGCCCCTATATCCAGAGCCAGCGGAAAGCGCTCTACCATGCCTGCGCCAAATGGCTGGTGGTGCAGGGCCACGCCTATCCCTGCTTCTGCTCTGCCGAAGAGCTGGATGCCAGGCGGGAAAAGCAGACCGAGGCCCAGGTGGCCGCTCCCGGCTATTTCGGGGAGTGGGCGACCTGCCGCAATCTCTCCCTGGATGAAGTGAAGAAGCGGCTGGAGTCGGGACAGGAGTATGTCCTCCGCCTGAAGTCCCCTGCCAAAGAGGGGGACAAGGTGATTTTAAAGGATATGGTGCGGGGTGAGATCGAGTTCCCGGCCAATATCATGGATATTGTCCTGCTCAAGTCCGACGGCATCCCCACCTATCACTTTGCCCATATTGTGGATGACCACTTTATGCGCACCACCCATGTGGTGCGAGGGGACGAGTGGCTGCCCTCCGCGCCGGTGCATCTGCAGATGTTTGAGCTGATGGGCTGGCAGGTTCCCGAGTATATCCATGTGGCGCCCATCTGCAAGATTGAGGGCAATTCCAAGAGAAAACTCTCCAAGCGGAAGGACCCGGAAGTGGGACTGTCCTATTATAACGAGCTGGGTTATCCCAAAGGCGCGGTAATTGAGTATCTGACCAGCATTGCCAACTCCAGCTTTGAAGAGTGGCGGCTGGCCAATCCCGACGCTCCCTTTGAGTCCTATCCCTTCCGCTTTGAAAATATGTCCGTTTCCGGCGCGGTCTTCGACCTGGCCAAGCTGGACGATGTCTGCAAAAACTATTTTGCCAAGCTGACCGCTGAGGAAGTCTATGCCGGCTATCTGGCCTGGGCAAAGATTTATGATGCCGACATGGCCGCCCGTCTGAAGGCCGACCCGGCCTACTTCACCGCCATGTTCGCCATTGACCGGGGCAACGAAAAGCCCAGAAAAGACCTCTACCGCTGGTCCATGGTGCGGGAGTATTACGCCTATTTCATCGACGAGGATTTTGAGAAGATGACCGCCGGAGGATATGACCTGGGCGGGCTGGAGCCGAAAAAGGCGGATATGGCCGCGGCTTTGACGGAGTATCTGAAGATTTATGATCCCACCAAAGACCGGGACGAGTGGTTTGCCGGAATCAAAGAAACGGCGGCCGCCATCGGATATGCCCCCGAGACCAAGCTGTATAAGAAAAATCCCGAACTGTATAAAGGCCAGCTCTCCGAGGTGGCGGCGATGGTGCGGATTGCCCTCACCGGTCGCAACCAGACCCCGGACCTTTACTCCATCACCCAGGTGCTGGGGAAAGACAGAGTGACGGCAAGAATCCAAAAGGCCATTGAAGCTGTCAAATAAGAATACG
>JAKOTC010000194.1 GCA_029776465.1 Bacillota bacterium | reverse complement strand
GTCATGGGAATTGCCTTTGGCATCGTCACCGCGCTTCAGCAGATCACCAGCCTGAAAGCCATGGAGAAAGGTTCCTGGGCCTATACCACGGTGATCATTTCGCTGTCAACCCTCATCACGGCCCTATCCGGAACCTTGTTTTGGAATGAAAAAATCACATGGTCCCAGATCGTGGGGATCCTTCTGATGATTGGATGTCTTGTCCTGTCGGTAAACTATAAGTCGGAACAGAAGAAGGCCTCTTTTCAATGGCTGGTTTACTGTCTGATTGCCTTTGTCTGCACAGGTCTGATCGGCGTGATGCAGAAGTGGCATCAGAGCTCCGATTTCAGATCCGAACTCAACGCTTTTTTAGTGATTGCGTTCGCCGTATCCTTTGTTTATTCGGCGGCGTCCTGGGGGCACTTTCGTCGAAAAAGGGGTGAGAAAAAAAGCGGAGCAGCGGCCGCACGTCTTGGCCTCACCCTTGCGCTTCTGGTTGGCGGGGGCGCCTGCATCGCCATCAACAACAAGGTGAATCTGTATCTTTCGGGTGTGATGGACAGCGCCGTATTCTTCCCCATCGTCAACGGCGGCGGTTTGGTGCTGACAACCCTCTTTGCGGTGATTTTATTCCGCGAGCGCCTGAATCCAAGGCAGTGGGTCGGCCTGACCTTTGGCATCCTCTCCGTTGTTTTTCTCTGCAACCCTTTTCAATGATCCTGTGCGCTTTTATCATCTCAGAAAGGCACCAAAAGAGACATTTATCTGCAGCACAAAGCGGCAGCTTGCCTTTGTAAAAAGGCAGCGGTGCAAAATCTGTGACCTCAAAAGATAGATCGTTTGGACATTTTTGCAGTCTTTATTTTCGGTGAATTTGCGTGTGGTAACGTTATTCTACCAAGTGACTGCAATCATGTCCTCTTTTTTTTAAAATAGGCATCATCGGAAAGCCAAGAAGGAGAAGAATGAAAAAGCATGGAAAACAGATGCAGTTTAATTCGATATAAAATGGGCAATTTAATACCAATAAGTTTAGGGATGTGATGCCATGACGAATAAAAGAGTACCCAATCGATTGATTCACGAGTTGTCTCCATATCTACAGCAGCACGCCTATAATCCGGTTGACTGGTGGCCCTGGTGTGATGAGGCTTTTGACAGGGCGGAGGCGGAAAACAAACCGGTGTTTCTTTCTATCGGGTATTCCACCTGCCACTGGTGCCATGTGATGGAGCGGGAATCCTTTGAAGATGAAGAGGTTGCCGCTTTCCTTAATCAACATTTCATTTCCATTAAAGTCGACCGGGAGGAGCGGCCGGATGTGGACCATGTGTACATGTCCACCTGCCTGGCTATGACGGGCTCAGGCGGCTGGCCTCTGACGGTGTTTTTAACTCCCGGGCGAAAGCCTTTTTTTGCCGGGACCTACTTTCCCAAAAACGACTCCTATGGCCGTATGGGCTTTTTACGTTTGCTGAAAAAAATCTCTCTGCTGTGGCAGCAGCAAACCGAAAGCCTGGTCCAATCCGCTGAGGATTTGACCCGTCTGATTCGGGAGCAAGCCGGAGCATCCGAGGAAGAGCCGGTCGACAAAGACATCAGCCGGCTGCCGAAACAGGCGGCTGCGCAGCTTTTAAAAACCTTGGACAAAAAATGGGGTGGATTCGGAACGGCTCCGAAATTTCCCGCTGCCCACAACCTGATGTTCCTGATGCGGATGGGAAGGGGAGAGCCGGTTGACAGCCCTGTCTGGACCGCCGTGCAGAAAACATTGGACGGAATGGCGGCAGGCGGAATTCGTGACCATATCGGCGGGGGATTCTGCCGTTACTCCACCGACCAGCGCTGGCTGGTTCCCCATTTTGAAAAGATGTTGTATGACAACGCGTTGCTTTTAATGGCATATACCGAGGCCTATCAGAAAACCGAGCGGTGGGAGTACCGGGAAGTGGCTTGCGGTATCGCGGACTTTATCCAAAGGGAGATGACCTCTCCCGAGGGAGGTTTTTATACCGCCCTGGATGCGGACAGCGAAGGGGAAGAGGGACTTTTTTATCTCTGGACACCCCAGGAAGTGATCCAGGTGCTGGGAAGCGAAGACGGGGTGTTGTTCTGCAGCCTGTATGACATTACGCCGGAGGGCAATTTTGAGGGCAGGAGTATTCCCAACCTGATCGGAAAAAATATCGAGAAGGAGCTTTTCTTTGTCCGTCCCTGCATACAAAAGCTTTACGCTCACCGCCGGAAACGGACTGCGCCTTTTCTGGATACCAAAATCATGCTCTCCAATAACAGTCTGATGGTTGCTGCCCTTGCCATGGGCGCCGTGACCTTCGACCGGCCCCGGTGGCTGAAAATGGCCGAAACCGCTATGCAGTTTATCCTGGAGAATCTGGTGAGCGGCAACCGAATCGCCTCAATTTGGAAAGACGGGAAAACCACGGGAACTGCCACGTTGGACGGCCTGGCCTATGCAGTTTGGGCTTTGATCGAGCTGTATGAAGCCACCTTTGCTCCCCACTGGCTGAGGAAAGCCGTTGAGCTCAATCAGAAAATGCTGGATCAGTTCCGTGCGGAGGGCGGGGGACTCTATTTTTCGCCGGATCAGGGCGATCTCCCGGTCCGGGCGGTCAATCCTCAGAATGGAGCGGTTCCCTCCGGCCAATCGGTGGCGGCTCACAATTTGATCCGATTGTCCCGGCTGACGGGGGAGTCCTCCCTTGAAAACCGCGCGAAGGACCTGCTTGACAGCCTTGCCTCCTCTGCGGCTGCCGCCCCGACGGCTTTTACCTGGCTGCTTGCGGCGGCGGACTATCTGGCCGATGGCGGAACCGATGTGGTGCTGGCTGAAGGGGAGGGGCTTTCTGAACTGTTTGCCCAATTTAAAGGATTTTATCCCTACACCACCCGGTCGGTCTGCGGAAAGGATTATCCGGGTTTGTCCGATATTGCTTCTTTTACTCGCCATATGGCGCCCCAAGAGGGCAAAGCGGCGGCTTACCTCTGTAAAAACGGCAGCTGTGTAAAGCCTGTGACCCAAAAAGATCAATTGAAAGAGCTGCTGAATTATCAAGTATAATAAAAATCCCCTTCTTTTTCAGAAAAGAAGGGGATTTGATTTGAGATTTTAAAATGGATTACATCAGTTCCACGGGTTCGATGCCCAGAATATCCAGATGCTTTTCCAGCATGATTTTCACGCTGACGCAGAGGGACAGCCAGGCCCGGCGCTTTGTCTCATCCTTCTCGGTGAGAATATGGTTGTCATGATAGAATTTTGAAAAAGCCGACGCAATCTGATAAGCATTTTCGCAGATATAGTTGGGGGCCCGTTCGGCGAAAGCCATCTGGAAGGCTTCGCCGCTGAGGGCGATTTTCAGGGCGGTGTCCCTGTCCGAATCGGTAAACACCGCAAGATCCTGGGGCTGGAATCCGTCAAATTCGGCTTTTCTCAGTATTGAGTTGATGCGGGCGATGGTGTACAACAGGAAGGAACCGGTTTTGCCTTCCGAGGCCAAAAATTTGTCCATGTCGAAGATATAGTCCTTGGCTCGGTGGTTGATCAGGTCGCCGAATTTAATGGTGGCTACGGCGATTTTTTCGGCGATTTCCGCCTGCTTTTCCTTGTCGCTGAACTCGGATTGGCCCACCCGCTCAAAGGCAGCCTCATAGACGGTTTGGATGAAATCACCCAGCTGCATTACCCCGCCGTCCCGGGTTTTATAGGGCTTTCCGTCGCTTCCGTTCATGGTGCCGAAGCCCAGATGTTCGAGGGTGGTATCCTCCGGGACGAGCTCGGCTTTACGGGCGCAGCGGAAGACCTGGATAAAGTGGAGGCTCTGACGGTTGTCCACCACATACCAATAGTTTTGAGGAGCAAAGTCCTGCTGGCGCTGGATGATGGTGGCCAGATCGGTAGTGGCGTAGATATTGGAGTCGTCGGATTTTTTGATAATGACGGGCGGGCAGGGGTTTTTATCGGTTTCCTCAGCCACCTGAACCACTAAAGCGCCCTCGCTTTCCTCCAACAGATTCTTGCTTTTTAAAATCTCCAAAAGCCGATCCACATATTTTTCGCTGTCGCTTTCCCCATACCAATAGTCGAAATCCACGTTCAGCCTTTGATAATGCCTTTTCATGTCGGCGGTTGAAATCCGGATAATCTCCTCCCAGAGGGCGTAATAACCCGGATGACCTTTCTGTAGGGCTGCTGTGATGCTTTTGGCTTTGGCCTTAAAATCGGCATCCTGTTTGGATTTCGCACTGGCAAAGGGGTAGATTTCGTTTAATTCCTCGGCGGTAAAAGAGGGCAGTTGATCTTTGTTCTTATCGTAATCTGCCGAGAAACAGGGCCAGCCCGGATTTCTTTCCTCCAGCTCGGCAATCACCAGTCCCATCTGCAGGCCCCAGTCGCCCAGATGCACATCGCTGATTACGTTTCTCCCGGTGGCCTTGGCCAGCCTTTTCAAAGATTCACCGATAATCGCCGAACGCAGGTGGCCGATATGAAGAGGCTTTGCCACGTTGGGTCCGCCGTAGTCCACTAAAATCGTTTGGGGAGACTGGGCTTGGGGGATTCCGAGATGTTCATCAGTCATCACCTGGGATACAAAGCGAACCAGCGCCTCATCCGTCAGCGACAGGTTAATAAAGCCCGGGTTGGCAAATTCCACTTTGCTGAAATCGCTGTCCTTGGAAAGAATCTCAATGATTTCCTTAGCAATGACGGCAGGGGCTTTTTTGTACAGCTTGGCTGCCGCAAAAGACCCGTTGCATTGAAATTGGCAAAGGTCGGCCCGGTCAGATACGGTCACCTGGCCCAGATGAGCGGAATATCCGCAGCTTTCAAAGGCAGCGGAAACCTTATCGGTTAAAACCTGTGTCAATAATTTCATCTTTCTTCTCCATTCCGGCGTTTTTTGAATCGAAACCGTTCAACAT
>JAKOTC010000193.1 GCA_029776465.1 Bacillota bacterium | reverse complement strand
ATCGTCGCCGGGATGGTGGGGATTGCGATTTTGCCCATGATCAGAAGCGCTATCATGCCTGCGGTTGAAACGCCCGCAACGGTAAAGAGGATTTTATTGTTGAAATAAAGGCCGGCGATTGCGAGGGCGACGGCGATGATATACTGAGCATTGCCGGAATTGTTGCCGGACAAAAACTCTGCCAGACCGGCTACGGTGACGATGACCGCGTAAACTCCGCCTTTGGTTTTGGCATTTATCTGCAGAATATATAGGATTGCCGTTATCGCAATGACAATGATGGGAGTGGGTTTGGAAATCAGTTTCCCAAGTCCTTCACCTGTAACCATTACGATGGAGGTCATGATACAGGCAATGAAAATCAAGGTGACAGATAACTTTTCAGCCCGAACAAATTGTGGGTCAATGTTCTTTTTGAGGGAAACCAAACGCTCTTTCAGTGACATATAAGCTCCTCCGATTGATATGATGCATTGCGATGTTTACGGATAGATCCGGGTACGGTTTTTAGCTGTTGTGATATTCATTATAGGTCACGAATTCAAAAATTACAAGACATTTTGCTACAAAATTATGATGTTTTTAGTTTTATTATGGGAATATATGTTGTATATTCGTTGTTTTGGAAATAGTTTTTTGGTAATATTGGATAAATGAAAAAACGCCAGCTGAATTTGCTGGCGAAAATTTGTATTTATGGTGTCTTAAAAACCGTCCGTTTTCCATCGGGATTTAAACCCGGTGGAAAACGGCTCGGAAAAAGAAAGGAAGGTAGCACACAATGATATGACGAAACACCAGAAGATATGACGGATTTAGTCTTCATTATCAAAAAATTTTGATAGGTTTCCGAAAAAACTGACATCCTTCCCGCCCAAAAGAGAACAGAAGCCCCGTGATCCCACCAAACCGCATGCAGCTGCGGGAAAAGCAATCTACCTTTTCAAAAAATTGCTGGATGCATTTAAGACTGCATTCAGGCGTATGCCTTTGAATTTGAGAATTTGAAACTTAAAATCCAGCAATTCGGGAGGGACATAAAGCATTCGGGCTGCGTTAAAAAAAGTGATGTCCTCGTCCAAAACCTCCAACACGGCCTCATCGGAGAGAAGCAATTCTGCGGCAAAGAGGTTGGCTTCCCGCTCGGGCCGGGTGGACATGTTGGAAATCATTACATCCTGCCAGAGAGTGTAGCGGGCAAGCTGGATATGAAATTGATCGTGACCCAGTTCGTGAGCGCAGACGAGAGGTTTTAAAACCTCATCCAGCTCACTGTTGATGATAATATAACGGCTTTTCCGGGCATAGGTATAAAAGCCCTTCAGCTTTACCAAAGGACGCTGCCAAACCTCGACCCCCAACCCGTCGGCGATCTCAAAAGGGTTGCGGGTTTTAAAACGATCTACAAGCTTTTGTGCGTGTTCCAATATCTCAGTCACAAGCTTGATTCCATCTCCTAAAAGTATTTTAGTCTTTTGACTTTGATGACTTTGACGCAAAACGCTTGGCTTTTTTCTTTGAATCAAAATAAATCTCGGTTAGAACTTCAAAAAGGGCATCCTTGTCTTCATCGCTTAGCTCACCGCCGGCAAACAGGCTGTGGGTATGCTCGAGGAAGCGCTTCGCTTCCGCCATCCCATTGCGGTTATCTTCTTTAGCGGCTTCGTCCAGAAAATATTCTTCCTTGGTTTTGGCGATGGTTTCCCGTTCATCGGTTAAAAATTCGGGCGTGACGCCTAATATTTCGGCCAAACGGTTGATGATGGACTGTTCTCTCGGATGGCGTTGGTTGCTTTCATAATAGACAAGTGCCCGCCGGGTTACTCCGATTTGATCGGCCAATTCACCCTGGCTGAGACCGGCCCGTCTGCGCAAGATTCGGATTTTTTCGCCAAGTGTCATTTTATACCTCCCGGCGTTATTTCGTATGGTTGTTTTTGTTCTAATTTATATCATACATGGGAACATAAGGTTTGTCAAGAGTTGATAAAAAATATATTCCCATGTTCAATAAAATAATAAGATTGGAAAGCTTTTGTTTCGGAATTTTTTGAGGGGAGATATTATGGGAGATTATGAAATTACGACCCCTTAAGAATTGTCTGATTTTATAAAAAATGTTATAATTAATATATTATCATCAAAGGGGAACAGGCATGAGAAACGCGTTTCGGGATGAAGTTGAGTTTATTTTGAAATCTGTATTTTTTTGGTTTGGGCTGTTCGTGATTCTGTTGGTTAATATTTTTATTACCTATCAGAATAATTTTAATAATGTGCTGAGCTATTTCGAGTTTACTTACAAGTCCCAGTTTTTCACTTTCCTGGTTGCCATACTGGGTCTTGCGTTGGGGCTGTCAAAGGAGAAGGAGGAGTCGGATCTTAATGGACTTCCTTCAAAATCCGCTTTATGGGGCAAAATCTTTGCGGATACCCTGATTTTATCCCTCGCCTTATTGCTGACCACGCTGCCGAAGTTCATTATCCGTGAGATACAGCACGGGGGATTTTCCGATCCGGCGCTTGTGGGAACCCTTCTGAAATGCTTTTTCATTTATTATTTCCTGCAGGGCGTTTCGCTGATGTTTGCCACAGCCGTCGCTTCCCACTGCTTTATGGGGTTGGTTACAAATATGCCCTTTACCGCCATCATCGGTCTGTCTTTTACAGCCATCCTCTTTCCCATCGGTGCCGGATGGTATGCCGACCTGGTCCGGGCCTTTACGGAAAACCGGCTGGTAGGCAGCTATACGGAAATTCTGCTGACCGGAGAAACCAAAATTTTGTTGACCTCTGAGGTTTTGTGGAAAGGGCTTGCCTCCCTGGCGCTAATTATTGCTCTATTGGTTGTCATTATCCTGCTGACTTATCATGTTTATAATAAAGAGATTGAAAAATACAATGATTATCACAGCGAACCCGAGGTATCAAATCGATTGAGTTGATATTATTAAAAAAACGCCGCCGTTCTTGTCGGAACGGCGGCATTTTGTGTATTTATCCTCTGAACTCCTCGCGAAGCAGGAGATATCGGCAATCCTCAAAAGTTTTGTTCAATGGTCCGGCGTAATACTCCCCGTTTTGAATAAACCGAAACCCGCATTTTTCGATAACCCGGCGGGATTGGCGGTTCTCCCTGAAATGGCTGATGGACACCCCGTCCAGGCCCAGATCCTCAAAGCAGAAACGGAGAACCTCCCGTACCGCCTCAGGCATCAGGCCCTGTCCCCAGTAATCACGGGAAAGGACATAGCCAAGCTCTTTGATTTTTAGAGGGGCATAGGCCGCCTCCCGATTGGCCCAGGAAGGATGAAGCCCCAACGAGCCGATGACTTTACCGGTTTTTCTGTCCGTCACCGCAAAAACATTTTTTTCAGCGATGAAGCTATTTAGTATCCGGCGGGATTCGTCAAGGGATGTATGATGTCTCCAGCCTGCCATTTCCCCCACCCCCTCCACCGAAGCGTATTCGTAAAAGTCGGCAAGGTCGGTTTCTTTCCAGGGTCGCAGAACCAGCCGGGCAGTTTCCAGTCGGATGGCTGAAATGTCGACAGGTGTGTCCATATCATCCCTCCTGAAGAAATATTGTGTATCATTGTAGCACAAAATGGAATTAAGGTTTTTGTGTTTATACATTATGGATAAATGAGGATGGAAACTACAAATATTCGACTGATTTCTAGGGGAGACAGGCAGGATGAATAATACATAAAGTAAAAATACCCGATAAAATTACAAAAAATTCGATTTCAGATTTTCACGCCTGAAAAAAAGTAGATCCCGTCGGTGTCGGCTAGGGCGTCAATCTTGAAAAGACCGTTGAAATACCCGGACTCCTCGATAGCCGGGCCGAGAGGAGTAGAGATGGGGTGAACCTCTTTTTTAGTGTGGCAGCTGTTGATGGCGGATTTTCCCTCGCTGTGGCAAATGAGGAACCGCCCGCCGGGCGCCAGAAGGGCATGCAGCTTTTCGGCCAGCCGCCGCCGGTCAGGGAAATGGGGGTATGCCGAATAGAGCATGGCCCGGTGAAAACCGGTTTCCTCCAGCTCGAACAAATCCGCAGCCTTCAGACGAAGAGCGGGGGAAGGACCGAACTTGGCCTTTGCCGCTTCGATCATCCTGGGGGAGAGGTCGATTCCTAGCAGGTCGGCAGGGCGGCGAGCCAGCAAAAAAGGCAGCATCACGCCGGTGCCGCAGGCGATATCGATCACCTTGTGACCGGGTTGGACATCGCAAAGAGTGACAAGAGCCTCCACTTTACACAGGTCATGCCTACAGAGGGTGTCCCACTGGTCGGCTTTGCTGTCAAAAAAGGCCCGGATTCTTTCCGTTTGGAAACTGTCCATGGATTCCGCCTCCCTAGCGACGGACGAGATTGGACTTTTGCAGCGCCAGAATCAGTACCGGGATCAGCAGAAGCTGAATCAGAATACCGGGCAGAGCGGTGACAAAAGAGGCGGTGAGAAAGGTTGTAAAGCCGTATGGCTTGCCGGCTGCGCCCATGAGAATGGCATTGGCGATTCCCGAAACCGCTCGTCCCCCCAGCATGGAACCGATCAGAGCGGGGTAGACATTCCATTTAAGCCTCTGATAAAACAGGCCGGTCAGGGCGCCGTAAGTGCAGAGCTCAAAGGTCATGGCGACCGCTACAGGATACAGCGGGGGCATCTGGGTGAGCATAGAGGAGAGCAGGGGGAGAATCAGACCGCAGACCGCCCCGAAAGGCCCGCCGAAAATCAGGCCGCAGAGCAGCACCGGGATGTGCATGGGCAGAAATGCTGTGCCTGCGCCCAGAGAATGAAACAGGATGGGCAGCAGGAGGCCCAGGGCGAGGCAGAGGGCGGTTCCCGTCAGTTTATAAATCAGTTTTTTGTTCATTGGTAAGCTCCTTGTTTTTAGGTTGTGCAGACTATTTTGCCATATTTTCAGGAATTGCACAAGGCTATTATACAATTTTAATCGAAAAAGATTCAAGCCCGAACAATTCGGGCTTGAGATCTGTTTATTTACAAACCAGCTCAAATACGCCTTTTTGAAGAGGTTTATCCGGGCGGATGGTGATGCGGTAGAGGGTGGAGGTTTTCCAATCGTTGATCATCCCCTTCTCCTGCAGCTCGATCGGCTCGGCAGAGGCGGAGAAACCCGGAGTATATTCACAGCGGACCGGAGGGGTATCTCCTTCCAAATCCAGTACAAAGCGGTTTTCTTCGAAACGGGGTAGAAGGGGGGTGATCAGACGGAAGGCGATTTCCGACGTTTCGGATTCCAGCTCGAACGCGTCGGTGACCCGGATGAGGGTTTCTTCGCCCCGCTCCATAACGACGGTTCGCACCGCTGAGAGGATTCCCGCCTGGGAGGGATAGGCATTTTTTAACTGCATCTGCATAGAGGCTCTTTCTGGGGTGGTTTCAAAAGAAACATCTTCGGCGGCATAGGCTTTGCCGTCCTTCTGGGGAACGCCGTTATACTCCGGGCAGTTGTGATAGGAGGAGGTCATGCTCCAGATGGTATAGCGGTCGGGACCGAAGGTTTTGATGGTATAGGCGCCCACTCCCGTGTCAATAAACACCGGCTTTTGGTCACGAAAGAGAATAAAACTTCCCACATCGTTGTGGTTGTGGCTTTCCTGATTATGCCCTCCCTTGCAGGCCAGGAAAAAGCCGGTCTTATCCTGTCGCTGACGGGCGGTCAGGATCTGAAGCCGGGGAAGGACATTGTTGAGAGCGGCGGCCGAGGAAGGCACCCGGGCCCGATCCTGCAGCATTTGGGAGAGGGTGAGGCAGTTTTTGATCCCCCTGTAGGTGGTGTTCCGAAATAGAGCGATGGACTCTAATCCCTGTTGATCCAATTCTTCATAGGCCAGATTCAATAAGTCCGCATCTTCAGTGGCTCGGGCATACCGATACATCAGAACAGGCGCATGGCGGGAGTGGTGATTGCTGTCGGCAAAGTTGGCATAGCGATCGCCTCCGATGCTGACCTTGCAAAGATAATTGCCCATGGCCTTTACCAGCGGATCCCCGAACAGATCGATCACGCCGCCGGAGAGAGTGTGCAGGATCTCCAGATTGTCAAACAGGCTGCCCGCCGTACAGTTCCAATAGCCGGGGCCCTCGTCGCAGCCCCCATCCTCATATGTGCCTTTTCGGATGTAGTTCTCCAGACAGTCCAGCGCCTTCGAAACGCACCGGTCGATAATGGCCGGATCGGTTTCGGTGTTGGAAAGAGCAGTGAGAAGGTTGGAAATGATCCAGGGGTTCCAGTTGTTCATGGGGTGATGGGTTTGCATAAATCCCATCCACCAGTGATCGTCCGACTGGAGGAAGGGGATAAACAGCCGCTGGCGGAGGGTATGTCGGATTCGCCGGACAATCTGGGGAGCCACTCTGTCCAGCTCCTTTTCAAAGAAGGAAACAGCCCAGGAAAGAAGGGCGCCGGTTTCGGCGCTGATCAGGTTGATAAACACCCGGTCTTCCACATCGGGCAGGATGCCGTCTCCACCGGGGCGCTGATGAAGACCGTAGTTGTGGGGCGGGCAGACCCAGGTGGCCATCTCGGTGAAGGCCCAGACGAAATCAATGATCTGGGAGAGGTACTGCCCGTCCCGGTTCAACCACTCGGCAAGAATGAAATAATAAAGGGATTCCCGGTTTTTGTCGTTGGGAATATCGTATGCCTGGCGGCTTCCGCTGATAAAGTAATCCATATACATGGAGGCGGTGACCAGCTGCCAGCCCTGCTGGGCGGCTTGTGCCGCCCGGTCCAAAATGGTTTGACGGATGACCGGGTGTATCACATCGGGAGCGGGGATGAGGGGGAGAAGACGGGCTCCTCGGTTTCGTTCCAGAATATCCTTCAGACCGGGATTGCCGATCCATTTTTCAAACATTTTTGTCACGCCTTTCAATGGGAAACATTTGATCTTAGTATATCATAAAATCTCCCGCCGGGCTATTCGGAATTTTTATCTGGTTGGCAGTAAAAATAATAGAAAATTTTATTTTTAACAGCATAAAATTGCTTTTTGCCTCTTGACAAGGTTTGATATAGATGATATAATTACCCTTGTTGTCACCTGTGCGGGTGTAGTTCAATGGTTAGAATTCCAGCCTTCCAAGCTGGCTGTGTGGGTTCGATTCCCATCACCCGCTCCACATTCCTTATTGGTATCTGAATCATGGGCACAGTAAGGAAACCAGACCAGTGTCTGGCACAAACTATGCGCCCATAGCTCAGCAGGATAGAGCAACTGCCTTCTAAGCAGTAGGTTAGAGGTTCGAGTCCCCTTGGGCGCGCCATATGGTGGGTATAGCTCAGTTGGTTAGAGCGCCAGATTGTGGCTCTGGAGGCCGTGGATTCGAATTCCACTATCCACCCCACGAATCAAGCCCCGTAAATCCTTTAAGCGGATTTACGGGGCTTTTGTTGTGCTTGCCTGTTTCGCGCCTTTTCGCAGGTTATCCGACACGCCACAGACTGATGCAGTTTGCCGCTCAATTGTCAAAAACCAAACGCCGGGTCATAGTGACCGGCGTTTGGTTTTGTT
>JAKOTC010000192.1 GCA_029776465.1 Bacillota bacterium | reverse complement strand
TGGGCGTTTGATTAGACCGCAAAGAGAGGAGATTTCTCAACAGGACGAATGTTGCCAAATGCCTTCAGCGGGATCATCTATACAGCATCCCATATCTTGTGCCCATAATCTTCTTGACACAAAGAGGTCGCTTAATGTACTTCATCCCGCAAAAGGAAATTATTGTCAATAGATTCGAAAACCCATTCGATAGGCATGAAAAGAACACAGAAAGTGGAAATGAAATGTCTTGTTGGAGAGATCGGACCCGGCTTTCTTGAACATTCACTGTTCGTGAAAGGAAAAACGAAGTGTACCCAGATTGACCCTGGACGTTATGGTTTCGATTTTGGTTCTTCTGCCCATGCCCCACGTCTTCGCGGATAATTTGAACGAGGAGGGAATTTCCGCGATACCAGCGTGTACCGATAGAAAAGGGCTTCTCATGCGAATCGCCTGGCGACTTCGGCCGACTGGATTCTGACCATGACGACAATAGAACAAGGCCATTTGGAAAGAAATCCAGGCTATGAATAAAGAAGATTACGAGAAGACCTTCAAGTATTACGCGGGCCTCCTGGAAAGATGCGTTTCCTAAAGGGTGGGAAAGAAAAGCGTGCGACGGGAAAACACAATAAAGGGTTATGCCGAAAATTGTTATGAGATATTGCACGGGTTGGATTGAATTTCTGATTGGCGGAAACATGGGCGGACAGGTATGGATCTGGTCAAAAACATGGAGATTGTTCTCACCCTGTACCTGCGGTGTGTTCGCCGGTGGACAAACTCTGTTTCGCTGTCGGATGATCGGGTACGCCGGAGAGCTGCATGATTCCCGGGGTCGACATCTTTTTCCCCCGAACAAACGAATAAACCTTACACATCGCCGGCGGGACTCGGAACGACGGTATCACGGTGGCTTTGCGTTTCAAATAGATACACCCGCCTGCTGCTGTACCGGAGGATTTCAGGATGAAGCTACACAGCCATGAGTCCCTTCGGGGACATATTTCGAAGGAAACTTTCTGTGCCGCAGTCCGTGAGGCGTGGCGTCTTTCATCCCGCTACGGGGAGGCGCTTTTGGCGCATCATGCACATTCCAATGACAGGCCGTCACTGATCAAAACCATGTCAGAGTTTATTTTTGACCTGAAAAAGGAATGCGGGTTTTTGTCGGCAAATGATGGGGTGAAGATACTCGACGTCGGATGCGGCAACGGTCAGGTTGCAGGGCGCCTTCTCGCTGCCCTGGGGTTTGAAACAGAAGATTCTGCCGCCTACGTGGGCATTGACCGGAGTGACGCAATGCTCGCCGAAACAAGGACAGGAATTCATGCGGAAACGGGACCCGGCATTCATGTTACCCTCCTGCGACGTGACTATGCCGACTGTAACTGGGACGACCTGTGTGACGGGACCTCCCGGGGCTTTCATCTAATCTGGCTGATACACAGTGGTTACTATCTCGAGGCTGGCCATAATCGTTTTCTGGAATCTCTGGAGGGCATCACACGGCCCGACGGCCTGATCGTCCTCATGCACAATCCCGAAGGGAATGCCCCCTATCGTGCCGCTGCTGAACACCTGGGCTTACCGGCTTATGCGTTCGACTATATGCGGGAGATTCGGATGCCGCGTGTGGAACCACTGATATACGATGCACTGCGTAATAACCCGGGGACACTCGATGAATTCGAGAGGCGCTTCGCAGGATCACAAGGGGCACGGGCTCTCCGGCTACTGCTGGAATTTTATCTCCCTGATTACCCCCTGGAAGAACTCCCCGGACGAGAGCGGGCGGAATATGTTGACAAGTGGCGGCGCCATATAGAGGAAGAGGACGGACGTTTTGTGAACGCTCATCAGATGCTGGTGCTGCTGCCGCGTAAACACGACGCCGCTCTGAAATATTGTGTTCAATCAAGTTTCGAAAGGAGAAGGCGATGGTAGATACCGAACAGGTCTACTTCGACAACGTAGCAAAGGATTACCAGGAGATGGAAACTGGCTCCACACCCGTACGCCGCTATGTGGAAGCCCATACGGCTCTGAAACTGGCGTACCCCCTGGAGGGGAAATCCGTTTTAGATGTCGCCTGCAGTGACGGGTTCTTTTCTAGACTCCTGAAACGGGGCGGCGCCCGGGCGGTGACGGGTATTGACCTTTCACCGCAGATGATCGGATTGGCACTGGCTGCGGAGCAGGTGGAACAACTTGGCATCGAATACCGGGTGGGCAATATCCTGGGCGATGTAGAGCCTGGCCAGTACGACCTGGTTTATTCATCCTTCGTGCTAAGTTATGCGAAAGATCCGGAGGAATTGGTGGCCATGTGCCGTGCCCTCTACCGGCAACTCAAGCCCGGAGGTCTGTTCATCAGTATGAATGACAATCCGGACATGCTCAAGGATTCCGTCGAAGGTTTCAGGAAATACGGAAAAACAAAGCAGATAAAGCCGGACTTGGTGGACGGCGCAACAATCACCGTAACTTGGGAGGCCCATGACGGAGCCGGACAGATAAAACCCTTTTCCTTCGATTGCAGGTACTA
>JAKOTC010000191.1 GCA_029776465.1 Bacillota bacterium | reverse complement strand
CGCTCTCGCCGCCGTAAAGCAGATCGAGGCTTTCGGAGACCGGATGGTGGCCGAGAAGGGAATGCGGCTGGTCATGGCGGCCGATGAGCTGTATTTAAAAGCCGGGCTGCCCCTTCCCCCCTATGATGATTATGAGGACTTTCCCCAGCTGGAAAACGGGGTCGGGATGCTGACCCTTTTTGATCACGAGTTTACCCGGGCCCTGGAGGATCTGACTCCCGGCCTTCTGCCTCGGTATCTGATCGCCACCGGCGAGGCGGCCTATCCTTTCCTGAAAGAGTGGGTCGACCGTTTCAATCAGCGGTTTCACACCAGCCACGAAGTCCGGTCGGTCAAGAATCTGCTCTTCGGCGGAGAGGTCACCGTGGCCGGGCTTTTATCGGGGGGCGATCTGGCCGCCGCCTTGGGGGATTGCTCGGGGCAGGGTTTTTCCGCCCTGCTGCTGGCCAACTCCATGCTAAGAAGCGGCGAACCGGTGTTTTTGGATGACTCCACCCCCGATGACCTGGCCGAAAAAATCGGCCTCGGGGTCCGCTTCATTGATCCGGACGGAACCAGTTTTGCCCAGGCCCTGGCCGGGCAGCTGTAAATCCGGTCCCGCTGGATTTATAAAAGGAAATCGTGTACAATATAGACAGAAATTAAGATAGAAAGAAGGGATCGAGTGGCGAAGAAAACCGTTGCCATCGTCGGGCGGCCCAACGTGGGAAAATCCACCCTGTTTAACAAGCTGGCAGGCCGCCGCATCTCCATTGTCATGGACACGCCGGGTGTAACCCGTGACCGCATTTATGCCGACTGCGAATGGCTTGGCCGCCATTTCCGCATTGTGGACACCGGCGGTATTGAACCCAACAACCCCGATAATATCTATGAACAAATGCGAATACAGGCGGAAATCGCCATCGAGCGGGCCGACCTGATTCTGCTTTTAACCGACATTAGAGCCGGACTCACCGCCGCAGACCAGGACGTGGCCAGGATTCTCCGCAAAAGCGGAAAACCCGTTTTACTGGTGGTCAACAAGGTTGACATGGTGGGCGCGCCTCCGGCAGAACTTTATGAGTTTTATAATCTGGGCCTGGGCGACCCCTTCCCTGTCTCCAGCCTTCACGGCCACGGCACCGGCGACCTGCTGGATGAGGTGATCCGCCTGCTGGGAAAGGACGAGGAGGAAGAACAGGATGAGGATATCATCAAGGTTGCCGTCATCGGCAAGCCCAATGTGGGCAAATCCTCTCTGATCAACGCTCTGGCCGGAGAACAGCGGGTCATCGTCTCCGATATTCCCGGCACCACCCGGGACGCGGTGGACACCCTGATCGAAAATCCCCACGGCAAGTTTTTATTCATTGATACGGCAGGCCTTCGCCGCCAGTCCAAGATCTACGAGGACATTGAAAAATACAGCGTCCTCCGTTCCGAGATGGCTATCGACCGGGCCGATGTCTGCGTCATCATGATCGACGCCACCGAGGGATTCACCGAGCAGGATTCCAAGGTGGCCGGCCTTGCCCACGAAGCGGGAAAAGCCTGCATTATTGCCGTCAACAAATGGGATGCCGTTGAGAAAAACGACAAAACCATGGACGAGATGCGCAAAAAGCTGGCCGACGATTTTTCCTTTATGTCCTATGCCCCCTTTATTTTTATATCCGCCAAAACCGGACAGCGGCTGGACAAGATGTTTGACATGATCAAGTCTGCCTATGCCATGAACACTCTGCGGGTTTCCACCGGCGTGCTCAATGACCTGCTTGCCAATGCCACCGCCCGGGTTCAGCCCCCCACCGACAAGGGCAAGCGGTTGAAAATTTATTACATGACCCAGGCCTCTACCTGCCCCCCCACATTCGTCTGCTTCTGCAACAACGCAGAGATTTTCCACTACTCCTATCAGCGGTATCTGGAAAATCAGATCCGCGCGGCCTTCGGGCTGGAGGGCACCCCCATACGGATGGTGATCCGCGAACGGGGCAACGACAAATAAAATTCGTTGAAAAAAGGGGTATCGATGTATGTCTGATGAAATCAAAATTCTCCTCGGTCTGGCGGCTTGTTCGGCGATTGCTTATTTGCTGGGCAGCCTGAACTTTGCCATCATCGTCACCCGGCTTTTTCTGAAAAAGGACATTCGAACCATGGGAAGCGGCAATGCGGGGCTCACCAATGTACTGCGCTGTGTGGGAAAATTCGCCGCCCTGCTGGTTTTGATGGGCGACCTGGCCAAGGCCATTCTGTCGGTCCTCATCGCGGGCTATCTCTATCCCCTGATCTGCGGGGGCAGCCCGGTAATCGGTGCTTATGCCGCGGCCTTCATGGTGATTGTCGGTCACATTTTTCCCCTTTTTGACCATTTCAAAGGCGGTAAGGGCGTCCTCTGCGCCGCAGGCGCAATGTTGATACTGGACGCCAGGGTTTTTGCCGTCTGCTTCTTCGTCTTTGCGGTGGTCATGTTCTTAACCAGGATTGTCTCCGCTTCCTCCATTCTGGCCATTCTCTCCCTTCCGGTGGCCACCTATGTGCTGCACAGCATCAACGGGGATCATCTGTTATACACCACCCTGGTATCCCTTCTGATCTCCGTTCTCATCATCTTCAAGCACCGCTCAAATATCCGGCGGCTGCTGGAGGGAACCGAAAAGAAACTGAGCTTTAAGAAAAAGGAAAACTAACCAACCACTATAAAAGAAGTCCGCAAAAAGCGGACAGGGGAGAACTTTTATGAACAGTATTGTCATCGGCGCCGGGGGATGGGGCACGGCTATCTCGGTGATGCTTCATAAAACCGGCACGCCCGTCACCCTCTGGCATTTTGAGGCCGAAACCAAAGCCGAAATGGAAACCCGGCACACCAACTCCAAGTACCTGCCGGGGGTTCTGCTTCCCGAGGGAATTTCCGTCACCAATGATCTGGCCGAAACCGCCGGAAAAGACCTGGTGGTGATCGCGGTCCCCTCCTTTGCCCTGCGCAAAACCGTTCAGAATTTAAAACCCTATATCGATCCCCATGCCATCGTGGTAAGCGCCACCAAAGGGTTGGAGCAGCAAAGCCACAAGCGGATGAGCGTCATCCTGGGCGAGGAACTGTCAAACCCCATTGTGGTGCTTTCCGGACCCTCCCACGCCGAGGAGGTGGGCCGCTGCATCCCCACCACCGTGGTGGCCGCGGGCCAGCCCCAGCACACCGAAAAAGTGCAGGATGCCATGATGAATGATGTCTTCCGCATCTACTCCTCCACCGATGTGGCCGGGGTGGAATACGGCGGAGCGCTGAAAAACGCCATCGCCCTGGCGGCCGGTATCTGCGACGGCTTCGGGCTGGGGGACAATACCAAGGCGGCCCTGATGAGCCGGGGCATTGTGGAAATGACCCGTTTGGGTGTGGCGCTGGGAGCCAAGGCGGAAACCTTCTCCGGCCTGTCGGGCATGGGAGATCTGATTGTAACCTGCACCAGCATGCACAGCCGCAACCGCCGGGCCGGCATTTTAATCGGCCAGGGTGTCCCCGCGGAACAGGCCATCGCCCAGGTGGGCACGGTGGAAGGCTATCACACCGCTGCCGCCGCCTACCAGCTGGCCAAAAAAGCAAGTGTGGAGATGCCCATTGTGGAACAGATGCATAAGGTGCTCTTCCAGCAGGGATCCGTCCCGGAGGCGGTGAAAGCCTTGATGGGTCGACCCAAAAAGCTGGAACACGAACCGAGACTATAACAGAAATAAAAGCAGTGAAGGCAAGCCTTCACTGCTTTTTTAATTAATAGGTGCCGCTTGTATCCAGCGTTTTGTTATCCACCTGCTTAACAAAGGTGGAGTTTTGAATCCGCTCCTGCAAAAGTTTTTCAAACAGGGCTTCATCCAGATTGTTGGGATCCACCCAAGAGTCGGTCCAGGCCGACAGATGCATGGCGTTGGAGATGGACAGGCCTCGGATTCCCTCCACCCCGGGAGCAATCAGCGGAGTGCCCTTCAACACCGCGTCGGCAAAGTTGACGAAGATGCCGGAATGAGAGGTCTCCTCACCCTCAATCGGAATGGAGCACTGCCAGGCCTCGGGTTCCCCAAAACCGCCCGTATAGCTGGCGTTGAATTCTTTTTCCCCGATGCGGGTGCGCCAGAAGGTGATTTCATCCTTGGTCACCACCAGCTTGCCCTGGTTGCCGGTGATCTCCAAGCGGTTGGTGCCGGGGGTTTCATGCACCGAGGTGACAAAGAGTCCGGTGGCGCCGTTGGGATATTCCACATAGGCGGTCACATCGTCCTCCACCTCAATGTTGCGGTGTCCGCCGAAGCTCATAAAGGCCCGGACACGGCTGGGCATCCCGCACATCCACTGCCACAGGTCCAGCTGGTGGGGGCACTGGTTCAACAGCACGCCGCCGCCTTCCCCGCTCCAAGTGGCGCGCCATCCGCCAGAATTGTAATAACTCTGGGAACGATACCAGGTGGTGATGATCCAGATGACCCGCTTCATCTCCCCCAGTTCCCCGCTTTGAATCAGGTCGCGAACCTTGCGGTAAACGGAGTTGGTGCGCTGGTTATACATCATGCCGAAGACCTTGCCGCTTTTCTCCGCAGCCTCATTCATTTTCCGCACGGCGCTGGTATAAACGCCTGCCGGCTTTTCGCAGAGCATGTGAAGCCCGTGCTCAAAGCCCTGAATCACCAACTTGGGGTGGTCGTAATGGGGGACAGCGACAATGGCGGCCTCGACGCCGGAGTTTTTATAAAAATCCTCCACATTGTCAAAGTAGGCAAACCTCTCTCCATAGGCGGCTCTGGCGACCTCCAGCCGGGCCGGGTTATGGTCGCAGATGGCGGTGATCTCCACATTGGGCATCTTGCCTGCCAGATAGTTGGTGACATGCAGAACACCGATGTTGCCGTAACCGATCACACCGAATTTCAGTTTTCTCATGGTTTCACTTTCCTTCGTATAATATCTGTATGGTCAAACCCCAATTAAATTTTCTCCAAAATATCATTGAGCGCCTTCACTGCCACCGAAAAACGCTTGGCAGGAGTCATATTGCTGTCGGCCAGCTTGGCGTTGCCGGTTTCCAAGGCCGCAAAGCCGACGAAATCCCCCAGATGGGGCTCGAGACTTAAAAATCCGTCAAATCCGGAGGCTTTCAGCTCACTCAGCAGAGAGGGGATCCAGCCGTCCCCCATCCCGGCGGGGGTCACGCTGCCGTCGGAGAAAAGGGCATCCTTGATGTGGACATAGGCAATGTATTTTTTCAGTATTGCATAGGCCTCATCCACCTTTTGTCCGGATTGGACGAAGTTGGCCGGATCGAAGGTAGCCTTAAAGTTGGGGCCGTAAAGAGCCTTCATTAGCTTTTCGCAGCGGGGGGCGGTATCCCCGTAGATCTCTTTTTCATTTTCATGCAGCAGGATCTTCCCGGCTTTTTTGGCCGCGCCAATAAGCTGTTTCAGCCGCCAGATCACCTCGTCGTAATACTGCTCGGGGTCCTGGCCCTTGGGCATATAAAAGCTGAAGATCCGGATGTAGTCCGTACCTAAGATATCGGCCAACTCCAGCAGGTGGACAAACTTTTTATAATGCGGGTCAAAGGGGTCGGTGATTAAAATTTTGCCGATGGGAGAACCCAGGGCGGAGATTTTAAACCCGTTGTCATCCAGCTGTTCTTTAATGGCTCTGGCCTCGTCCAGGGTCAGGTCGGCGATATTTTTGCCGTTCACGCCCCGCATTTCAATATGGCGGATATCATGCTTTTTCAGTTCAGCCATCTGAACATCCAGGGACATGTCGATTTCGTCTGCAAAGGCGGAAAGGGTGAAACTCATAGGCAACCTTCCTTTCATTTTCTAATCAATATTATACTCTGAAAACTGCGAGCGATAAAGCCCTGCATAGATTCCGTTTTCCTTCTTCAGCAGTTCGCTGTGGCGGCCCCGCTCCACGATGCCCTCCGCGGTCATCACCAGAATCTCGTCCGCCCGCTTTACGGTGGAGAGCCGGTGGGCCACCACGATGGTGGTGCGCCCCTGGGACAGGCTGGCAAGGGACTCCTGGATCGCCGCTTCGGTCACATTGTCCAAAGCGCTGGTCGCCTCGTCAAGAATCAGGATGGGCGGGTTTTTTAAAAAGACCCGGGCGATGGAAATTCGCTGCTTCTGACCGCCGGACAGCTTGATGCCCCGCTCTCCGATATAGGTTTCATATCCCTCGGGAAGAGACAGGATAAAATCGTGGATATT
>JAKOTC010000190.1 GCA_029776465.1 Bacillota bacterium | reverse complement strand
GCCAGTGTTGTAGTGGATTATGCCGAAAAGTTTTCTCAGCAGCTGAAGACATTCAGCGGCATTCAGCCGATTTTCTCCTGTAACTGCATTTTGAATTTCCTGTATGGTAAATTGGAGGGAAAATCAACCCTGCCGTTTTCCGGTCCGGTGACCTTCGGCGAGATTGCCTATCAGCTGGTTAATCAAACCCTGGTTTATGTCCAGCTCACTCAGCAGTAATAGAGTTTACATATATATAAAACCACCGCTGTTCCGTATAGTTTGGAACAGCGGTGGTTTTTATTCCTATTTATCAATATCAAACACGCTGGTGATTTTCAGATTGTTCTTTAAATCCTCGACGGTGGGGTTGTCGATGCCGGTGAGTTCCAACACCCGCACGGCTTTTTTCGAGGACAATTCAAAGAAGTTATCGGAAAGCCGGGCATCAAAGCCTTCAAAATCGATCTGCACCCCTTTGGCGTAAGCTTTGGGTTCCAGCCGGAGAATAAAGCCCTCGGAGTCCTGTTTGATCTCAACCTTGATGTCCGGGTCGGCAAACTTGAAGTGCTTGGGCTGGACGAAAAGCAGAGCCTCACTGGCGATCTCCTTGCCATCCTCGGACAGCAGGGTATAGGTCAGCAGCCGTTCCCGTTCAAAACCCTTGAGATAGGGCAACAGATCCAGGGTTTCTGCATCCAAGCTGGAAAGAGGGGAGACCGAAACGGCCTTTTCGGTTTCAAACACCGCGTTCAGCCTGGCATCCATCACCTTGCAGACCAGCTTGCCCTTGAAGGTGTCCATGGTTTCGTTGGAGATATTCAGCACCACGCTGTATTCCTCCCCATGGGCGGAGAGCAGCACGGGGGCAAAGAACCGCTTGGCGAAATAGTGAAGAGCCTTCCAGCGTCCGAAATAGTCCCGGCTTACCCAGGAGGCCACTGGCCAGCAGTCGTTGACCTGCCAGTAGATGGCGCCCATACAGCGGCCGCGGAAGCGGCGCCAGTGTTCCACCCCATACCGGATGGCGTCGGCCTGCAGCATCTGGGAGGTGTAGATCAGCTTTTCAAAATCCTTGGGATAGAGATAGTAGTCCGCCAGATAATTTAAAATCTTCTTGTTTCCGCCCACGCATTTCTGATGACTCTCCATGATATAGGAGAAGGGATTTAAATCTTCTTCAGCGGCGAAAGAGCGGATGGTTTTCATGCTGGGGAAGGATTCAAAACCGAACTCGCTGCAGAACCGGAAGAAATATTTGCGATATTCCTCAAAGGGCTTTCCGCCATGCCAGACCTCCCAGTAGTGCACATCCCCACGGGTGGGGTCATTGGGATAGTCCATGCCGCCCCCGGAGGAGGGAGAAGCCGGCCAGTAGAAGATGTCGGGGGCGTACTGCTTGCACAGCTCGGGGATGATGCGCTCGTAAAGCCGCAGATAGTCGGCCAGGAACTTTTCGTTTTTGTTCATCTTAAAGGCCGGGGTGTCAAACTCCACCATGGCCTGTTCCATTTCATTGTTGCCGCAGAGCAGGCCCAGGCAGGCATGGTGACGGATGCGCTTGAGGTTGTCG
Source organism: Bacillota bacterium (assembly GCA_029776465.1). Lineage (GTDB taxonomy): Bacteria > Bacillota > Clostridia > Oscillospirales > JAKOTC01 > JAKOTC01. Next base: position 1,139 of record JAKOTC010000190.1, on the reverse strand, counting down.
ATGATCTCTTGGGTAATGTTCTGCTCGAAATCATCGGTGAGGTCATAGACCGCACAGGCAAACATAAAGTCCTGCCAGACTAGGATGCCGTATTCATCGCAGAGGTCATAGAACCAATCGTTGGGGTAGAAACCGCCGCCCCAGACCCGCAGACTGTTGAAGTGGGCCTCGGCGCAGTCGCGAATCAGCGCCTCGGTTCGCTCTCTGCTGAGGCGGGGAAGGAGGTTATCCTCGGGGATGTAGTCGGCGCCCATGGCGAAGATGCGAACGCCGTTGACCTGATAGCAAAACTCCCGGCCGTATTTGTCCACGGAGGTGCAAACGGTCATCTCCCTCAGTCCGATCCGCTTTTCATCGTTGTCCAGCACCTCGCCGCCGGCCTTTAACACGGTCTTGACGGTATAGAGGGGCTGGCTTCCAAAGCCGTTGGGCCACCAGAGCCTGGGGTTTTCAATCTCAATAATCGCGGCTTCTTCTTCCTCTGAGAGAACGAATTCTTTTTGGCCGGCTAGGGTTTTGCCGTCAGGATCCAGAAGGGTGACCTCCACGGTCAGGGGCAGGGCTCTTTCAGTCAGAATATGAGGCTGAACCAGAACCTCCACCCGTCCGTTTTTATGTTTTTGCCGGATTTCCACACAATCCAGCCGGGCAATGTTGCCCCAGATCAGCTCGCAATCCTTCCAGATGCCATAGTCGGGCAGCTGGGGACCCCAGTCCCAGCCCATCATATAATGGGCCTTCCGGACATGCTGGTAACCCGGTGTGGTGGAGGGCACCCCCCAGACCGGTTTTTTCTCCTCCAGCTTTTTCAGGGTTTCCATCAAGGGTTCAAACACCAGCTTCAGGCTGTTGATGCCGGGCTTGAGCAGCTTCTTGATGTCGAACTCCCACTTGCGGAACATATTGTCCACTCTGCCCAGCTTCTTGCCGTTGAGGTAGAGCTCGGCCAGCGTATCGATGCCGTGGAAGACCAGCCGGACAAAATCTGAGTCCAGGGCTTCCTGGCTGACTGTAAAGTCCCGGCTGTATTCGCAGCCCTTCCAGCAGAGATCGCGGGTTTTATATTCGTTGTCGGCCGCATAGGGGTCCTCGATTTTGCCCTGGGTCAGCAAAGTATAATACATCGAGCCCGGAACATC
>JAKOTC010000189.1 GCA_029776465.1 Bacillota bacterium | reverse complement strand
AATCCCCAGAAGCCGGAGGTATGATATGCGTATTTTGAGCACAGGGTTTTGAATAAACCTGGATTCCCCTGTGGAATTTTACGAAATCGACTTGTCCCAGCCCCACCAAATTGCCGCCATGACGGCTTATATTTTGCAAAATTACGGCTGTCCCGACGTGGTGTTTAACAACGCCACGATCACGAAAATAGGTGCGGTGGATGAGATAGACGCCGCCTTCTGGGATCAAAGCTGTGCCGTCAACTTGCGCGCGCCTCTTTGCTGGCCCAGACGTTTCTGCCAATACTGGCAGCATCAACTGGAGCTTTTACAGGGTTACGAGCGAAATAAAGCCCGTCTGGACGAACACACCCGAATCATCCTGGGTTGGATAGCAGACCTTGAAGATCGGCCTTTCCGGATAAAATTTCTTGTTTATTGTTTTTCTGAAGTAATATGCAATAAATCCCTCTTCCAACATTGGAAGAGGGATTTTTCGTTCAGATTTTTACCAGAGGAGGCAGCAGGGACTTCCCTTCCCCAAACTCGTTCTCCTCCACCCGCAGCTGCGCGGCGGGGGCATCGGCGATTCTCGCATAAATCGCCGCCCCTTTGGGGGTGGGCGAAAATCGATTATGCGCAACCAAAAGGCTTCCGCGGGGGTGGTATTGTCGATGCGCCAGAGGAACAAATGGTGTCCCATGGGCTCGGGATAAATTTCCGACCGCCGGGTCTCCCCGTCAAAGAGGCCGGAAAATCCTCCATCGCCGAAGTCACAGTCGTTGCCGGTAAAACGGGTTTCCCGGGGCATCACATCCCGCACCTCATAGGCCGCCATGCCGTAATTGGAGAATAGGTTCTGCCCCGGCAGAAAAGCAGACGATCCCCGGGACGGATCGATAAAACCGCCGCGTTTTTTACCGCTTGATCAGGGGTCCGCCCGTCGTTTTTCATCCCGTCCGCACAGGCAATCCACATAATAAACCATTCCGGTTCTCTTTATGTATTTTATTTATTGGGGAAGGCGGAGCATCTCCTCCGCCGCCTTGATGATGGCAGCCTTGGCCGAGGCATAGGTCAATCCGCCCTGCAGATAGACACAGAAGGGCTCCCGCAGGGGAGCGTCCGCGGAGATTTCAATGGAGGCGCCGCTGTTAAAGCCCCCGGCAGCCATGATGACCTGACTGTCATATCCGGGCATATCCCAGGGCTCGGGCACCACATGGCTGTCCACAGGAGACCCGGCCTGAAGCCCCTTGCAGAAGGCGCAGAGCCGCTGGGCATCCCCCAGGTGAAGCAGTTGAATGATATCCCCCCGCTGCTCGTTCCAGCCCGGAGAGGTGGAATATCCCAGGATTTCGAAGAGCGCCGCCGCAAAGACCGCCGTCTTCAAAGCCTGGGCAGTGGTATGGGGCGCTATGAACACCCCCTGATAGAGCAGCCGGTTCTGTCCCAGGGAGGCGCCCACCTCCCGGCCGATGCCCGGGGAGGTAAGCCGATAGGCGCAAAGCTCCACCAGTTCCCGTCTTCCGGCAATATATCCCCCGCAGGGGCTAAGCCCGCCTCCGGGGTTTTTGATCAGCGAGCCCACCAGCAGATCCGCCCCGGGCTCCGATTCCTCCACAAATTCGCCGTAACAGTTGTCCACCATCACCACGGCGCGGTCGCTGTGGGCGTGGATGATTTTCGTAAACTCGGTGATCTCGGCGGCGGTCAGCGTCCGGCGGGAGGAATACCCCCTCGACCGCTGAATATAAACCACCCGCACCCGCTCGTCGAGTTTTTTCAACACCCCGTCCAGATCCAAAGCCCCGTCAAAAGGCACCGAGTCAAAGGTGATGCCGAAATCGGCCAGAGAGCCGTTTCCGGCCTCTCCCGACAGCCCGATGACCTCATGAAGAGTGTCATAGGGGGTACCGGTGGCGGACAACAGCACATCCCCCGGGCGCAGAATGCCGAAAAGCGCGGTGGTCAGGGTATGGGTGCCGCTGACCCAGTGGGGGCGAACCAGCGCATCCTCGGTGCCCATAGCCTGGGCGAACACCTTATCCAGAGTGTCCCGGCCGATATCGCCGTATCCATAGCCGGTGGTGCTTTGCAGATGCTGCTCGCTGACCCGGTTGGCCCAGAAGGCCTCCATCACCCGCCGCTGAACGATTTCCTCGGTTTGTTCGATCTGGCGGAAGCGGGGCTGAATCCTCTCCTCCGCCTGCTTGATTGCTTCTTCCAATTGGAACTGTT
>JAKOTC010000188.1 GCA_029776465.1 Bacillota bacterium | reverse complement strand
TTCCGCTATATCCGGATTGATAAATGGCCCGGCGACTTTAATCTTTCCGACTTTACGGCGGTGGTCGTCCATTCCGACATGAAACGAACCGGATATTTCGAATGCTCCAACCCGTTGGTGAATAAGCTCTTTTCCAACATCATCTGGGGTCAGCGGGGCAATTATCTGGATGTTCCCACCGACTGCCCCCAGCGTGACGAGCGCCTGGGCTGGACGGGCGATGCTCAGGTTTTTGTCCGCGCCGGTTCGTATAACTTTAATACCAATAAATTCTTCACCAAATGGCTGCACGATATGACTGCCGACCAGAAGAGTGACGGCGGGATCCCCCATGTCATTCCCGACCCGCTGAGAGACGGGGGAAATTCTGCGGCCTGGGCGGATGCGGCCGTGATCTGCCCCTGGCAGATGTATTTGACCTACAACGATAAAAAGCTGCTGGCCGATCAGTTTGACACTATGAAACGCTGGGTGGAATATGTTCGGGCGCAGGGAGAAAATGAAGCCCTTTGGAACACCGGCAAACATTATGGTGACTGGCTGGGTTTGGATGCCCCCGAGGGAAGCTATAAGGGTTCCACCGATGAATATCTGATCGCAACCGCTTTTTATGCTTACTCCACCTCGCTGCTGGTTAAAGCAGGCAGGGTGCTGGGCAAGGATATGTCCGAATACGAAACCCTGTATGAAAAAATCGTTGCGGCCTATCAGAAGGAATTTTTAGAAAACGGCCTGCCCAAAAGCTTTACACAAACCGCACATGCCCTGACACTCTACTTTAATCTGGCTCCGGATAAGCAAAAGGTGGCGGACAGCCTGGCCAAGATGGTCAAGGAAAACGGAAACAAACTGACCACCGGATTTGTGGGCACGCCTTATCTGCTACATGCCTTGTCGGACAACGGGTATGCGGATATTGCCTACTCCCTCTTACTGCAGGAGGAGTATCCCTCCTGGCTGTATTCGGTGAAAAAGGGTGCCACTACTATTTGGGAGCACTGGGATGGTATCAAACCGGACGGAACCATGTGGAGCGCCGATATGAATTCTTTCAACCACTATGCCTATGGCGCGGTGGCCGACTGGATGTATCAGGTTGTGGCCGGCATCAATACCGATGAGAACAAGCCGGGCTTTGAGCATATCATCTTTAAGCCCCTCGCCGATCCCCGCTTGGACTATGCCCGCGCCTCCATTGATACCTCCTTTGGCACGGTTGCATCCCAGTGGAAGCGTGAGAATGGAAAGACCACTTATATTTTCACCGTGCCCCAGGGCACTACCGCAACCATTCTGCTGCCCGGTATCACTGAGAAAGTGGGCGCCGGCATTCATCAGTATCAGATCTAATGTTTCATAAACGGTGAGCAGTTATTTCACCAAGGCAATAATAGAGCCCGGAGCGGATGATCTGCTCCGGACTCGCTATGATGGAGGTTTCAATGAAGGCTTCAAATATCAAAATCACCTGTGAGTATCTTCCTCATCCCATGGGGGTTGAGCGTACTCCCAGAATTTCGTGGCAGTATGAAGGTCCGCAGCAAACCGCATATCGGATTGTGATCGGCCGCAGCCGGGGATTAACCGATCTGGTTTATGACAGCGGTGCCGTCAACGGAGA
>JAKOTC010000187.1 GCA_029776465.1 Bacillota bacterium | reverse complement strand
TGCCTAAACAATATTACATATTTTGATGCCCTTTGTCAACAAAAATCTTCAAAAATCATAATTTTCTACAAATTGTTCATTTTTTGCCTGTTACAACGATTGTTAATCCCCGAAATAACAGAAGCCGGTGCCTTCGGGCGGCCGGCTTCATTTATGCTAAACTTCTCGTTTGATTCGTTTTAATGCGCTTTTTTCCAATCGGGAAACCTGCGCCTGGCTGATTCCGATTTCCTCGGCCACCTCCATTTGCGTTTTCCCCGCGAAGAAGCGAAGGGATAGGATTTTCTTTTCACGTTCGCCCAAAGACTCGATGGCATCCTTCAATGCAATCTCATCCAGCCAGTTTTTATCATCGTTATGGTCACTGACCTGATCCATCACATAGATGGTATCTCCCGAGTCCGAAAAAACCGGCTCGAAAAGGGAGACAGGTTCTACCAGAGCTTCCAAGGCCAGCACAACTTCTTCTTTGGAAAGGTTCATTTCTTTTGCTATTTCATCCACGGTGGGTTCCCGCAGCTCTTTGTTTGTCAGCATTTCACGGGTCTGCATGGCGCGGTAGGCCAGATCCTTGGTCGAGCGGCTAACCCTCAGGCTGTTATTGTCCCGAAGATAGCGCCTGATCTCGCCGATAATCATAGGAACAGCATAAGTGGACAAACGGACATTGTGGGACGTATCAAAATTATCAATTGCTTTTATTAGCCCGATACAGCCAACTTGAAACAGATCATCGGGATTTTCGTCTCTGTTCAAAAATCGCTGAATGACGCTGAGTACTAAACGCAGATTCCCGTTGATTAATTCGTTTCGGGCTTCGACATCACCAGCCTTGGCTCTTTCCAGCAGTTTTTGCTTTTCGCTTTCGGATAGCGTTTTCAGTTTTGAGGTGTTTACTCCGCAGATCTCTACTTTATTCTGTTGCATCATAAGCCTCTTTTCTTCGCCATAAGTCCACTATTGAAAGCCCCATTTTCGGCGAAAAATGGGTCCGAACCTGATTACCAACTGTTAGAAATAACCTTTGATAAAAGTATTACCAAATCACTGTAAGTCATACACGGACGGATGCCCTCTTCAGGATTTTTTTACCGGGTCCGGCGGCATTTGCCAGACCCGGCATTATCCTTTTGTGGTTATTTAATAAAATACTCGATGCTGTCAATGACATTTCCCACGGTGCGTAAAGCCTTTGCGGCGCTTTTCTTTAAGCCGCCGCCATTTCTGCTTGAGGAGACGATCTGCGCGCCGATCATGCCGACAGCTGCGCCGACCATTGCTCCTGTGGCCACGCCTTTCACAATAGTCATTTTTTTCATATAGTATCCTCCTGACGCCCGATAAATATAATCTGTGAAATCGGATGGGAGGATTCCATCCAGATCTGCACAGATTGACCGGGTGTTTGCATTTATTTTTCCATGAGAGGGCTTTTATATACCTGAGATTTGAAACATTATACGAATTTTATCTTTTGAGCCGAAACATATTGAAAATATCCTCCAATTCGGTATAATATTGCTAAGATTTCTTAAACTAAAGAAAAGGGGACGAAGCTTCAATGAAAAACTCCGCCTCCCGAAAGCTGAGATATTTAACGTTGAGCGCAATGTTTGCCGCAGTGGTTTATGTACTGACCTCCCTGCAGCTTTTTAAGGGGCTGTTGCCCAACGGAGGTTATGTACATATCGGGGATGCCGCTATCTTTATGGCGGCTTCTATCCTTCCCTCGCCCTATGCGGTTTGCGCCGGTGTAGTGGGTGCTTCGCTGGCTGATATTTTATCCGGATCTGTGGGGTGGGTTCCTGCCACAGTGGTGATAAAAGCGGTCATGGCGCTGCTTGTCTCCTCAAAGTCGGAATCTGTGCTCGCCAAGAGAAATGTTGGAATGTCTTTGGCGGCATCCGCATTCTGCGCAGCCGGCTATTTGGCCTATGAACTGATGATTTACGGGCCCGGTTCTGCCTTTGCCACCTTGATATCTTTTTTATGGCTGGTTCAGTTGATCGGAAGTTGGGCCGTTTTCATGGGGTTTGGCTATGCGATGGATAAAGTAAAAATAAAAGGAACTGTTTTGAGGAAAATATAAAAATCACCCTTGACAAGGGTGGAAAAACAAGGTATGATAAGAACAATCAATGGAAAGGGTCGCTGTTTATGCTTAACAAGGCTTACTTTACATGCTTTTTTACCTTCGGCTATTATTTTAGCTGGGGTTATTTGTGTTGTAAAAAAGCCTGATATGAACTGCGCCTGACGATGTGTCATAAATAAACGGGCGGGTCTCATAGGAGGCCCGCCCCATTTTTATACCTGCTAATCTTAAATGGAGGTCAACCAGAATGATTATTGTATTAAAGCAAAACGCGAGTCCTGCCGATGTGGAAGAGCTGACCAAAATGCTGGAATCCCACAATGCCACGGTCAGCAAAACGGTGGGCGCTCGATCCACGCTGTTGGATGTTATTGGGGATACCAGTAATATTGACATGGACAATGTGATGGCCAATCCGGCTGTTGAAAGTGTTCGGCGTATTCAGGAGCCTTATAAAAAGGCCAATCGTAAATTCCATCCGGACAACACGGTGATTAAGGTGGGAAATGCCATTTTTGGCGGGGGCAAAATTCCGGTGATAGCCGGTCCCTGTTCGGTGGAATCGGAGGAACAGATTGTGGAGGTTGCACAAGCCGTCAAGGAGGCCGGCGCCACGCTGCTTCGCGGCGGCGCGTTCAAACCCCGCACTTCCCCATACTCCTTCCAGGGCTTAAAAGCCGATGGCATCGAACTGCTGCTGGAAGCCAAGGCTGCAACCGGGTTGCCCATCGTTACCGAGATTATGAGCCCCGCCCATATTCCTCTTTTTGAGGATGTGGATGTGATTCAGGTGGGGGCCCGCAATATGCAGAACTTCGAGCTTTTAAAAGAGCTTGGCAAATTGAATAAGCCTATCCTGCTAAAGCGCGGTCTGGCCAATACCATCGAAGAGCTGTTGATGAGCGCTGAGTATATTATGAGCGAAGGCAACGAGCAGGTCATCCTCTGCGAGCGGGGGATCCGCACCTTTGAAACCTACACCCGTAATACGCTGGATGTTTCGGCTGTTCCGGTGCTAAAGAGACTTTCCCACCTGCCGGTAATTGTGGATCCCAGCCACGCCTCCGGCATTACCTGGCTGGTAGAACCCCTTTCTTTGGCTGCCATTGCCTGCGGTGCTGACGGTTTAATTATTGAGGTCCACAACGATCCCAAACACGCCCTGTCCGATGGTGCCCAGTCCATTACACCCGCTGATTTTGCCCGGCTGATGCCCAAACTGGGCGAACTGGCCAAGGCCTGCAAAAGGGAAGTATAGGAGGTTCTTATGCAAAACCTCCATGTATCCACTTCGCATCCTTATGATGTTGTGATTGAAAAAGGCCTGCTGGACAGGGCGGGGGACTGGATTGTCCGGCTGCGCCCCAACGCTCGGATCGCCGTTATTACCGATTCCAATGTGGCGCCTCTTTACCTGGAACGGGTGATTTTAAGCCTCACCCATGCCGGAGTTGGCCGAGAGCGTGTTGCCCATTTTATTTTCCCGGCCGGAGAACAAAGCAAAAGCATGGAAACCCTGAGCCGGGTGTATGCCTTTTTGGCTGCAAGCAAAATCTCCCGAAGTGATCTGGTGATTGCCTTAGGGGGAGGAGTGACCGGAGATCTAACCGGTTATGCTGCCGCCACCTGGCTTCGGGGAACAGATTTTGTTCAAATTCCCACCACCCTGCTGGCCCAGATCGATTCTTCTGTGGGCGGAAAAACGGGCATTGATCTGCCCCAGGGCAAAAACCTGGTGGGAGCCTTTCATCAGCCCCGATTAGTGCTGATTGATCCCGACACCCTATCTACTTTAACAGCGGAGATTTTTGCCGACGGGATGGCCGAGGCGGTAAAATATGCTGCGGCCTTTGACGGGGCTTTGTTTGAGCGGCTGGAGAAAGAATCCCTCCGGGCTTTTCTGGAGCAGCTGATTACCCGCTGTGTGGATATCAAAAGGTTGGTTGTTCAGGAGGATGAGTTTGACAAGGGAGGCCGGATGCTGCTGAACTTTGGCCATACCCTGGGCCACTCCGTTGAAAGGCTTTCCGAATATCAAATCAGCCATGGATCAGCCGTGGCCATCGGTATGGTTTTGATAACAAGGGCTGCCGAAAAGAAGGGGTTGTGCAAACCGGGGACGGCTTCGCGGATTGAGGCGCTGTTAATAAGTCTGGGGCTCCCCGTATCCTGTGAATACACTCCCGGGCAGCTGGCCTCCGCGGCGGTGGGAGACAAGAAAACCAGCGGGGCAACCCTGACGCTTGCGCTGCTTCGTGAACTTGGGGAAGGATTTTTGCATCCTATTGAAGCCCAAAGCCTGCTGGAATTTATTCAATAAAAATTGTTTAAAGGTATAAGGTGACAAGATGAAACAGCTTGTGAGGATTACTCCTTCCCATGCGTCCGGAACAGTCCTATTGCCTCCCTCCAAAAGCGAGGCGCACAGGGCCCTGATTGCTGCGGCGCTCAGCCGGATTCCTTGCCGGGTTTATCCCATAGATTGTTCGGCGGATGTGGAGGCCACCATCGGCGCTTTACAGTCCATGGGGTTTAGCCTTGAATGGATGGGGCGTGAAGTGGTCAGCGGCGGAACGGGGAAGTATCAAAAGCCGTCAGGGACCGTCACCGTTGACTGCGGTGAATCGGGTTCTACTTTAAGGTTCATGCTTCCTCTCTGCGCGGCTCTGGGGATCAGCGCCACCTTTATCGGGCGGGGCAGACTGGCTGACCGTCCTCTGGACACCCTGATAGATTTACTTTCCTCTCATGGCGTGAAGGTGGAAGGCCAAAAGCTGCCCCTGACCCTTACAGGCAGATTGACCGGCGGGGTTTTCCGGCTGCCTGGAAACATCAGCTCTCAGTATATCACCGGGTTGATGTTTGCCCTCCCTCTGCTGGAGGAAGACAGCCGGATCCAACTGACCACGCCGCTGGAATCGGAAGGATATATTCACATGACGGTTGAAACCCTGGCCCGGGCGGGTATTGTTTTGGAGCCCCTCTG
>JAKOTC010000186.1 GCA_029776465.1 Bacillota bacterium | reverse complement strand
TATCATCCATGGGGTCCACCAAAGGTGCCGGAGTTTCTCCTTCCCCTCCGGTCCCCATGTAGAAATATCCGCCCGTATTTCTGGGATCGTAAAAATTGAGCGCCACATCCGAGCCAAACATGCAGTAAACCGTATTTCCGCCCTGCACCTGCGCATCGATCAGCCTTCCCTGTTCGGCCTTAAAGCCCAGATTTTCCAAAACTTCGGTGTTGATGCCACAGATGCTGGCATAGTTGGTATATTTACCGGCCAGCATTTTACCGTATAACATGATCACGGGGGAGGCGGCCTTGACCTTTTCAATGCTCTCCATGGTCAGCACAGCCTTATCATCCAAAGGATTGGATATCTTACCCATAGAATCATATCGGGCATTAACGGTTACCGTTGTCAGGTCGCCGATGGATTTCATCTGCTCCGCATAGGACTCATTGACCGCAATACCCAGAGAGATCATGACCACGATAGAAGCGGTTCCGATCACAACCCCCAAAACCGTCAATACCGAGCGAAGCTTCCTGCGCCGAAAATTATCAAAGGAAATGGCAAAGATATCAATCCTCCTCATCGATGACACGTCCTTTTGCCGTTTTTTTGCGTTTGATCAGAATAAATGCCGTAATTCCTCCGATCACGAGCACTCCTGCCAGGCCCACTATAATCCAGAGGGTTATCCCGCCTCCGCTCTCTTCCATGGGTATTTCAGCGCCCCCGTCAATGCCTCCATCTACGGGCATCTCAGCCGCCATGACGTTAGCGGAAATATCCAAACGCACTTCCTGGGATTGGCCCTGGGAGTTTTCAAATTTCAGCACCAAAAAGCCTTTCTGCTGACCTTCCGCAGAGGGAATCAAAACCCCGCTGAAATAATCGTTATACCCGGCAGCCAGATTTCCAATGTAGTTGCTGCCGCCCTCCAGAGTGAAGTCGCCTTCCGCTTCCACCGAGAGGTTATAAATCACGGTTTTGCCTTTATTGACATAGTTGAAACTAAAGGGGATAGGACCCATCGAGGTGTCGGCCGGGTAGGCCAAACCGCTGACTTCCAGTCGCTGTTCCTGGTTGACAGAGAAGGAGATATTCTCTTCCGAGGTATAGGTCGTCTTTTGGCTATCCTCATATTCCAGGTTTATGATTAAGGCATATATGCCGGGATCGGTGTCCTGGCCGGCCATCAGTTTAATGGTCTTGGTTACCGAACCTTTGGCGGCTATTTTTTCAATGAAGAAAGAGTTGCTGCCCTCGGCGGGGAAAAAGACGGCTTTTCCGCTGGTGCCCGAGACGGCTGAACCCAGCACCACCTTCAGATTGTTGACCGCGGTTTCCGAACTGGTATTGGTCAGAGTGAAGGATAGGGTAAAGGCTTGCCCGGCCTTGATCATCGAAGTGTCTGTGCTGTATTTGGAAATGATGATCCGGGGTTTGCTGAGGGTGGGCTCGCTGCCGGTTCCACCGCTTTTGGCAGAACGCTTGATCTCCACATAAAGGTTGCCGGCAGTGGTATTCAGTCTGCCGGTTTCATCTCGCCAGGAGAGGATAAAAGAGATCGGGTAATTCCCAGCCGTCAGTGTGGGATCCACATAGAGGGAAAAGGCTGCTTCGGCCGTTCCGCCCGCCGCTACCGAGCTAAGGGTTACCAGGGCAAAGTTTTCATAGAGGGAAAAGCCGGCGGAGCCTTCGGGGTTCAAGGCTACGCTGACATCACTGATGGATTTGGAGGTGGGATTGGCTATTTTCACGGTGGCTTTGGCTTTGTTGTCACTGCCGATGGTTTCTCTGTCCAGGGTCACCCCTGTCAGCAGCGGAGTGCGGCCGCCGGATGCCTTAACATACAATGTACAGCTGTCCTCTCGCTCAAAAGCAATGCCGGCGCTGTTCGTATAGCTGATAAGAAATTTCAGTTTATAGCTGCCCTCTTTGGCAGTAGGATAAATATACAGATTGGGTTGGATAGTGATGCCCACAGAATCCACCGCTGAAGTGGAGACCCAGCCGGTGGGAGTATCAAAGGTGAAAAGCGCTGCGCTCTCTCCTTCCCCTTCCACCTTTACCCGGACATTGGTGGCCAAATTGTTGTTTTTATTGACCAGCCTGAAGACAAAGGGGGCCGTCTCACCTGCGTTGGCCGTGCGGGTCGTCACCGCATAG
>JAKOTC010000185.1 GCA_029776465.1 Bacillota bacterium | reverse complement strand
GATGCGTTCCTCCCGAACGGGGGCATGAAGCACCAAAAAAGCCCGCCCGCTGATGTCAACCGCCGCAAAGCAAAGGGCTTCGTCCATGGGGACATAAGCGCTTCCAAAACGGCGGATTCCCGACTTATCCTCCAAGGCCTCAGCAAAGGCCTTTCCAAGGACAATCCCCACATCCTCAACCGTGTGGTGGGTATCCACATATAAATCACCGGTTGCCTGAAGGGTTAAATCCCACCCGGCATGAAAGGAGAGGGCCATCAGCATATGGTCAAAAAAACCGATGCCCGTATGAATGTCAATCTTTCCGCTTCCATAGGGGTTCAGGGTTACCCGGATATCCGTTTCTTTTGTGGTGCGACAGATTTGGGCGGTTTTCAAACGAATCATCCTTTCCTTACTTGTTTTGAAGCCAGGCTTCAAAAGCCGATAAAAACATTCTGTTTTCTTCCTCGCTTCCGGCTGTAATCCGCAGATATTTCCCAAGGGGCAGGCCAACGGAAATGGACCGGCTTCGCAGTTCATCCCGAAGGGTGGCCGGATTCTCCATCAAAAGGGTGACAAAGTTGGTTTTGGAATCAAAAACGGTGAATCTGCCGTGATGATTATGCTGTAAAGTAATTAAACTTTGCAGCAGGTTTTCTTTTTCATTGCGTATTTTGGCAATCGCATCCCGCAGTATCTCGGGCGACTCTAAAACCGTTTGGCCTGCAACCTGGGAGAGCATATTCAGATTATAAGGGGATTTCGCGGCTTTTAAAAGATTGGTCAGTCTGGGGTTGGCAACTGCGAATCCCAAACGGAAGGCGGCCAATCCGACTTTGGAAAGGGTTCGCAGGATGATCAGGTTTTCATATTGCTCTGCTTCACCCAGCAGGGTTTGGTTCCAAAAATCCATATAGGCTTCGTCCAGAACCACCAGCGCATCGGTGCTTTGAATGATGCGGCGCACATCCTCCCGAACAAGGCCCAGGGAGGTGGGATTGCAAGGGTTGGAGAAGAGAAGCATCCGGGGATTGTATTGCTTACATACCTCAATAATGGCGTCTGCTGTCAGAAAGAGCCCCGGACCTTTGGGGAAGGGAATATGATGGGCTTCCGCCAGATAGGCGTAGAAGGGATACATGGAGAAATCGGGGTCCAGCGTCAGCAGGGTCTCTCCGCGGCCGAGAAAGCAGTTGACGATTACGCTGATCAGTTCATCCGACCCGTTTCCCGCCGTAACCAGGGACGGGTCGATGCCGTAAAAATCGGCAAAGGCTTTGCAGAGGTCGGATGCGGCGGGATCGGGGTAACGGTTTGCGGATACCTCCATGATTCTCCGGCTGATCTGATTTTTCAGCCTGTGAGGAAGATCCAGGAAAGACTCGTTGGCATCGAGCCGGAGGGCATAAGTTCCCTCCACAGGCTGATAAGGGGTGAGCCCCTCCAGCTTTGGCGTGACGGAAAACATCTAATTGCCCTCCTTTTTGCGAACCCGAACAGCGCCGGCATGGGCGGAAAGCCCTTCTGCATCCGCAATCCTGACGATGTCCTCCGAAGCCTTTTCAAGGGCTTCTTTTGTATAGTAAATAAAGCTGGTTTTCTTGACAAAACTGTCCACCGAGAGGGGGGAGAAAAAGCGGGCGGTTCCGCCTGTGGGCAGAACATGGTTGGGTCCTGCATAATAATCCCCCAGGGGCTCGGGGGAATATTTCCCGAGAAATATTGAGCCTGCGTTATTCAGCCGGCCCAGCAGATCCATGGGAGAGGCGGTCATTACCTCCAGATGCTCGGGGGCAAACTCGTT
>JAKOTC010000011.1 GCA_029776465.1 Bacillota bacterium | reverse complement strand
TCCAGCAGTTCGGGGCGGTTTTTCACCAGGGAATAAAGCTGGAAAATGGTATTCAGTTTCATAAACTGAATACCCGTCCGCATATAGAGCTCCTCTTTAGGAATGATAGAAAAGACTTCTTCCATCATGCCGTCGGTGCGGCTGTCGCGGTAATGAACCGGGTTCTCCAGCAGATAACCTTTCTCATCTAAAAGACCGAAATCAACACCCCAGGTATCGATGCCAATCGAGTCAAAATCTCCGAATCCGGAATTAATGGCTTTAATGATACCCTGTTTGATCTCGTGGAAAAGGCGAAGAAAATCCCAATAGTAAGTACCTCGAACCTTGACGGGATCGTTGGAAAAACGATGCACTTCAGACAGCACAATTTTTCCGTCGCGGTATTCACCGATAATTCCCCGTCCTGACGAAGCACCAAAGTCAAAGGCAAAAACGCGTTTCTGCATATTCATCATCCTTTCGGAGAGCTTTTGTTGCTGGGGACAAAACGCTTAATCTGCAAGTTTGCACAACAGACACTCATACAGACTAAGTATACTATATTTAGTCTGTTTTGTAAAGCAAAGTAAACCCTGCTTTTTCACAGGGAGAAATATTTTTTCGGGTAAATCCATTTAAAATTTATAGAACATGAAAAAACAGATAACCTACGAAAGGAAAAAATCTGGGATTGCAGATGCCAAAGATAAAATCCTGAAAGTGTCGGATGGGATTACTTGAATTTATCAGGTTAATATGGTAAACTATCTGCGGTAAACCCGATGCTATTAAAATGAAATGAGGAATGCAGATGTCAGTAAAAGTTATTGTTGGCACCCAGTGGGGCGACGAGGGAAAAGGCAAAGTGATTGATATTATGGCCTCCCGTTCCGATGTCGTCGTTCGCGCACAGGGCGGAGACAACGCAGGCCACACGGTTGTTGTGGGCAGCGAAGTCTACAAACTTCATCTCATCCCCTCTGGCATATTATATCCCGACTGCCTCTGCCTGATTGGCTGCGGAATTGTGGTCAACCCCAAGTCTCTGCTGGCCGAAATCGATGGATTGAAAGCCCGGGGAATCACCTGTAGCAATCTTCGGATCGATCCCCGCGCTCACATTGTAATGCCCTGGCATGTTTTGATTGACCGTTATTCCGAGGAACTGCGGGGCAAAGGAGAAATCGGCACCACAAACCGCGGCATCGGTCCCTGCTATATGGATAAATCCGAGCGCAGCGGCATTCGTTTCTACGATCTGATCCATCCCGAAGTGCTAAAGGAGAAAATCGAACAGGTAGGAACGGTTAAAAATAAACTTTTTACATCCATCTACGGCAAAGAACCCTTGGATTTAAAGGCCATATATGAGGAGTACACCGAGTATGGCAAGCGCCTGGCCGGCTATGCGGCGGATGTTTCGGTTTTAACGTATAACGCAATCAAAGCCGGCAAAGAAGTTCTGCTGGAAGGAGCACAGGGAGCGCTGCTGGATCTTGACACCGGAACCTATCCGTACGTCACATCCTCTCATCCCACCGCCGGAGGCTTCTGCGTGGGCATTGGCTTGGGCCCCACTTTTATTGATGAAATTATCGGCGCAACGAAGGCCTATACCACCCGTGTAGGAAAGGGCCCATTCCCCACTGAACTCTTCGACGAGGTTGGAGAAAACATCCGGATTAAGGGTGGCGAATTTGGCACTACGACCGGGCGTCCCCGCCGGGTAGGCTGGTTTGACGCAGTGATCGTCCGCCATGCGGTTCGAGTTAACGGCCTGACCTCCCTCTCTTTGAACAAATTGGATACTCTGTCCGGACTGAAGACCCTCAAGCTTTGCACAGGTTATAAACTGCCCGACGGCAGCGTAACCACCGATTTTCCTCCCACCATAGAAGAGCTTGCCGATTGCCAGCCGATTTATATTGAAATGGAGGGCTGGGACGAAGATATTAGCAGGATGACAAGCTATGATCAGCTGCCCCAGGCTGTCAAGGCCTATATTGCCAAGGTGGAGGAGCTTTGCGGTGTGCCGGTTTCCAATATCGGCATCGGTCCCGACCGCGCTCAGAATATTGAGAGGGCATAACCATCCCCTGCCCCACGTCTAATTTGCTTAATCAATACTAAAAAACAGTACCGCATGATTGCGGTACTGTTTTTAGTATTTAAGCAATATGAAGCTTTTGTGTGGGCCGACACTTTTTCAACAATTTTGTTTTGAATTGTTAGTTATTTGCCCGCTTTCAGCACAACCGACACAATTTCCGGCCGGTTGAAAATTCTCAGCGGAAACCGGCTGTTGCCAAGCCCCCGGCTGACAATCATATGAGTGCGCCCGGCCTGATGCACCCCGCTTGTATATTCGGGAAAAATACCTTGGTTAGGGGCAAAGAGGGCCCCTACCAGCGGCAGCCGAATCTGACCGCCGTGAGCGTGCCCGCAGAAAGCCAAATCCATGCCGCATCTGGCGTAGAGGGGCAGCAACTCGGGACGGTGAGATAACAGAATTTGAAAGCGTTGGTCTGGGTGTGACGCAAGGCTTTTCAGAACATTCCCATAAAGGCGGGGCGTACTTGAGAAGCGGGAATAGCAATAAGAGAAATCACTCATTCCAATCAGCCGGATTTTTTGCTCCTGCTTTAATAAATCCGTTGCTTTGTCGTTAAGAACTTCAACGCCTGCTGACGCCAGCTTCTTTGCCAAATGCATGTTGATGCCGGAGTTGACTTCGTGATTTCCTGAAACATAGGCAACCCTGGCAATTTGAACCGCGCCCCGGATAAAGGCCATGGCGGCCTCCACGTCTGTTCGACTCCTGTCGATTAAATCTCCGGTCACCACAATCAGATCCGGCTTCTCAGACATGACCTTTTCAAGCAGTGCCGATTGGTTTAAACCAAATTTTTTATTGTGCAAATCGGAAATCTGAACAATTTTATACCCGTCAAAGGCTTTGGGCAGCTTGGGGGAACGGATCTGATATCGGGTTGTAACAAGGTCGTTGTTTTGCCAGTGACAAAAAAGCGCAGCCCCGCCCAATAAAGCAAAGCTGCGAATGAAGCGGTTCTTCATGACAAACACCTTTCCGATTTTCAGTAGAAAGACATAAACCGTTTCTATTTCCTTGCAAAGGTTAAATCAATGATGCCGCTTTCGGGGATAAAAATTTCGTTTTGGACCTTACTGTTTTTAATAAAATAGGTTTCGCCATAGTCCAGCGGATAGATACCGTCTTGAGAAAACAGCAGCTGTTCCACACTCTTGCTGATCTTGGCCTCATCTCCACTGCCGGACTTTATGATTTTGTCGTAATTCGCCATAAAACCGATATCGCCGGTTAAGCCGTATGTGTTGATCAGAGAGGAATAAAAAGATGAGGGAGATGTAAAGGAGGGCTCATAAAGGGATAAAGCGATTTGATAGTTTCCGGTTTTGATTTTTGCCTCAATCTCATTTTGACTCACAAACTCACGGCTGATAAAGATACCCAGCTGGCGCTGCCAGCTTTCGACCAGGGCATCTGACAGAATCCTTGCGTCCTCTCGATCAGGCACCAGGCAGATGATTTTCGGCAACGAGGATTTGCCCAGAGCAGTCAAAACTTCTTCCAACGCGGCTTTGGCCGAAGCTATATTGGTCGCATGTACGGTTCCAGCGCCCTCCAAAACCTGTTGTCTGTATTGCGGAGGCAGAAAGTATCCGGTGTTGTGATCGGCCTGCACAAGGGAAAGCCCTCCGATAGTCAAGGCCTTTCTTAGGGAAGGAAGAGAGGTTACCTTATTGATACTGCTGAAGCTGAGTACCCAGACCGATCCCTTCAGGGAGGCAGCGGAGACGTTTTCAGGCATATGATAGGGCAGAGTTGCGGAAAGAGCAAAATCAAGATCCCCCTCTGCGATGCTTTTGACAATGGACTCTGATGCCTGCTGAGAAATGTCAAGAAAGGTTATGGAGGAGGGGATCACATTTTTGGCATCGTAAAAAAGCTTATTCTTTTTTACAACAATTTTGCTTCCAAAAGAGGCGGGGGTAAAGCGGCCGTTGGTTAGGGAGGTATTAAGAGAAAGCCCGTATCTCCCGCCGGTGGATTCAAAAAAAGCTTCGTTGCAGGGAGCTGTGTAGGGGGTGGCCAAAACTCTTAACAGCCCGTCGTCTGGCTGAGAAAGACGGATAACCAATTTAGAGGGGTCAGAGGCGTCCAGCCCTAAACTCCCCTTGCCGGTTTTATGGAAATTTTCCGCTCCCTGAATAGACAAGAGTTCGTTGGCGATGGCGCTTCCGGTTTCGGGAGAGAGGCAGCGTTTTAATCCAAAGGCAAAATCCGCAGATGTCAGCAGCTGCCCATTGGACCAAACCAGGTCTTCCCGCAGATAAAAGGTATAGGTTTTCTTATCGGTCGATATTTCATATCGCTCGGCGCAATCAGAAACCAGTTCGCCCTCTGAATTGATTCGAAGCAGGCAGGCATAAATGGCCGAACACAGAGAGGCACCGCCTCTTCCGGCCTCCAGTTGGGGGTCGAAAGAGGCGGGCAGTCCGTTAAGGCCGATATAAAATTCTTTATTCGAGCCGGCCTCTGCGCATCCGGGGAACAGCATTGTCAGGAGCAGCAGAGCACACAGCACCCAAGCCCTGCGCCGCCTCATGCTTTACAGCAGCCGCAGCTGCATCTACAGAGTGGTGAATCGCCTTTTTTACCGCTGAGGCAGACGTTGGCTTTTCCCGTATAGACCGGCTTGAGTTCTTTTCCGCCGCAGTCGGGGCAAATAATCTTTTTGCCTTCCCGATCGGAAATGGAGGCCAACACCTCGAATTCCTTATTGCAGGCGGCACAGACAAGCTGGTAAATCGGCATTACTATCACACCTTAAAGTATCAACAATTAATATAACGTGCCATAGGTTTGGCAGGCTCTAAAGTCGGCAGACTCCAGATCGGCGGTGCCGAACATATTCCATGCGCTGGGACGGAAGATTTTTTCCCGAGGCACATTATGCATGGCAACGGGGATTCTCAGCATGGAAGCCATGGTGATCAAATCGGCGCCGATATGGCCATAGGAGAAGACACCGTGGTTGGCGCCCCAGGCATTCATCACATTATAAACATCCGTAAAGAGACCTTCGCCGGTAAGACGGGGTGCAAACCAGGTGGTCGGCCAGGTCGGATCCGTTCTGTCTTTGAGAATGGTGCTGACGTTTTCGGGGATTTCAACCGTATAACCCTCGGCAATCTGAAGCACCAATCCCACGCCCTTCACATTGTTCAAGCGGGACATGGTGACAGGCATACCGCCCTTGGATTCAAATTCGCTGCTGAATCCGCCGCCGCGGAAGTATTCCACGTTTGCCGGGCACCAGCGGGTGTTTTTCATGCAGGCGTCCACATCCTCCTGCGTGATTTCCCAGAAGGGCTTCATCACCGGATTGCCGTTCGCATCCTTCATCTGGCCGGTAGCATCCAGAGAGGCGGCGCCGGAATTGAGCAGATGGATCAAACCGTTTTTGGCGGCTCCCTCCGGAGTCCAACCGGTGACACGCTTGATGGCGTCGGGGGACCAGTAGGTGCGGACATCCACAAACACCTGAGCGGTGTTGGTCAGCAGTTTGCCCATCAGCATGGGAATACCGTTCATGTGGTCATTTTCCGTAGCAACAACATAGGGGGCGCGGATACCGTTCCAGTCAAAGCTGGAATTCAGCATAGCTTCGGCAAAGTCACCGTTGGGCATAAAGTCAGTCCACTGGCGCTGACCCTGGAAGCCGCCGGCGATGGCATGGTGTCCCTCGGCCTCTTCCACGTAACCCATCTCTGCCAGTTTGGGATTGCCCACCATGAGATCCCGCATAATCATCATCATTTTCACGCAGGTTTCCCATTGCTGTTCCTTTTCCGCGTCGGAGAATTTGTTTTTGTTATTGTCCTTACCGATGACCCGGTTGGCTCTGACCCATGCAATCGCTTTTTCAAACTCTTCATGGTCATAAATGCCCAGATTCATCCGGCGGATCAGTTCGCTCATATCCACAAATTCTGCCCGCATGCCGAAATATTTGCGGAGAATATCAAAATTCACCATCGAACCGGCAATGCCCATGGAGACATTACCGATGGCCAGATAGCTGTTGCCCTTCATCATCGCAACCGCCAGACCGGCGCGGGCAAAGCGCAAGAGCTTTTCGGCCACATCCTCGGGAATCGTCAGGTCATCCTTATCCCGGACATCGTGACCGTAAATGCCGAAGGTGGGCAGCCCCATCTGATTGTGAGCAGCCAAAGCAGCAGCCAGGTAAACCGCACCCGGACGCTCGGTTCCATTAAATCCCCAGATGGCTTTGGGAATGGTCGGATCTACATCTATTACTTCTGTGCCATAGCACCAGCTGGTAGTAACAGTAAGAGAAACCCCCACATTTTGCTGCCTGAAATATTCAGCGCAGCGGGCAGCCTCGTTGACGCCGCCGATGGCGGTCTCAGAGATAACACATTCAACCGGGCTGCCGTCGGGATAGCGAAGGTTTGCAGATAAAAATTCGGCCGTTTTTTTAGCCATTTCCATAATCTGATCTTCCAAAGACTCGCGGACTCCCAGGCGACGTCCGTCAATCACGCGCCGTATGCCAATTTTAGGATACATCATTATACCTCCCAACAATCGTATTCTTTCCTTCCCATTGTACAACCACACCATGATTTTGTCAATGAAACAAACAATTTTTTAAGCTTTTTTATTGAATTTTTACATTCAGACAAGACCATAATAATTTCAGCCGGAAACAGAACCTTTATACCCTAAAATATTGTAAAAGTCGTAATTTGTTCAAAAATTAATAAAAACATTTTCAAAGCAAAGTAAAATATGCTATACTAAAAATTGAATGTTAGGCAGAGGGATTTCTGCCTGTAATTTTTGATTTTTTTACCGACATAAAGATAGAAAAATTGCCAACATTTTGTGCATACATAAGGCTTCAGACTGCCGTGGCAGCCTTGCGTGAAATTATATAAAACGGCAGAATAGGGGGATAAAAAAGTGGAGAAATTTGTCATCAACGGCGGGCGCAGACTTTCCGGCGAAGTCAATATCAGTGGAAATAAAAACGCATCATTGGCAATTCTTGCCGCTGTTGCGCTTTGTGACGAGCCTTGCAGAATTGAAAACCTGCCGGCCATCACCGACGTTGCGGTTATGGTATCTATTTTTCGTGAACTAAATGCCAATATCAACTTTATCGATAAAAACATCATTGAGATTGATCCTTCTCGGATTGTAAATCGAGAAGTTCCTCATAGACTTGCCCATTTGATTCGTACATCCTATTATTTCGTCGGCGCCCTGTTAGGGCGTTTCGGTCGGGCAAAAGTCTGCCTGCCCGGCGGCTGCGACATCGGAACCCGAGCCATGGATCAGCATTTTAAAGGCTTTGAGGCGCTGGGTGCCGATTGGTCCATTGAACACGGGTTTATTGAAGCGGAAGCCAAAAACGGCAAGCTGATGGGAAACTCGGTTTATTTTGACATGGTCTCAGTAGGTGCTACGGTTAATGTGATCCTGGCGGCAGTCAAAGCCGAGGGTTTAACTGTGATTGAAAATGCTGCGAAAGAGCCCCATATTGTTGACTTGGCAAACTTTTTAAACTCCATGGGGGCAGATATCCGCGGCGCCGGCACCGATGTTATTAAAATCCACGGTGTTCCTTATCTGAGAGGAACCACCTATTCGGTTATCCCCGATCAGATTGAAGCCGGAACTTTCATGGCCATTGCTGCTGCCACCGGTGGAGATATCCTGATTAACAACATCATCCCCAAGCATCTGGAGTCCATCACGGCGAAGCTGGAAGAAATGGGAGCCGAAGTGATTGACGGGGACGACTGGATTCGGGTTCGTCGGACCGGGCCCCTTCAGAAGGCAAATATCAAAACCATGCCCCATCCCGGCTTCCCCACCGATATGCAGCCTCAGATTACTGCCGTTTTAAGTGTTGCCAATGGCACCAGTGTTGTAACCGAAAGTATTTTTGACAATCGGTTCCGTTATACGGAAGAATTACAGCGCATGGGCGCTTGCATTAAAGTGGATAGCAAAACCGCCATTATAGAAGGGGTCGAAGGTCTCACGGGAGCTATTGTGAAGGCCACGGATCTGCGCGCGGGCGTTGCGCTGGTGATTGCCGGCTTAATCGCAAAAGGGCATACAGAGGTTGAAAATATCCATTATATTGAGCGCGGGTATGAAGATTTTGAAAAAAAGCTGCTTTTACTCGGTGCTGACATACAAAAGATTGAGCTGCCCGATGCGAAAAACCAACAAGCACTATAAAGCTATATAAAGCTATATAAAGCTATTTTAAAAATTATCGCCTGTGGCGAGAGGTCAATATTATGACAACGGTTGCACAGTTATACTCCGGCAGCGAAGGGAATGCCTGTTATATCGGCGATGACCAGGCGGCTATTTTAATTGATGCCGGAAAAACAACCAAGGCGCTTACCCTGGGGGTGAGCAGCCTTGGCTTCTCTTTGTCTGCGGTTCGCGGAATATTTATTACTCATGAACATACCGATCATATTCATTCATTGAAAGTGCTAACCAAAAAACATCCCGACATTCCGGTCTATGCTACTGAGGGAACTTTGGCCTATCTGGAGGCCCATCAGCTGATTTTCCCCCATACCCGGCTGTGTGAAATGAGGTCGGGAGGCGTAGAGGTGGCGGGAATGCATATTGCCCACTTCCCCACCAGCCACGACGGCGTTCAACCCTGCGGTTATGTGGTACATACCAAGGAAAATCGAAAGATCGGGGTATGCACCGATTTGGGTTGGGTCACTCCGGATGTTGAAAAGGCCCTCATGGGATGTGACGGCATTGTGCTGGAATCCAACCACGATGTCAACATGCTGAAAAACGGCGGATATCCCTGGTATTTAAAACAGCGCATATTGGGGCAAAACGGGCACTTATCCAATCGAGAGTGTGCCGGTCTTGCCGCACGCCTTTTGCTTTCCGGATGCCGCCATTTTGCCCTGGCCCATCTTTCCAAAGAGAACAACCTGCCGGGGCTTGCTTTTGAGGAAAATCGGCAGGCCCTTGAAAACACAGGGGCCCGCTACACGGAGGATTTTACGTTGCAGGTTGCTCCGCGTTATGAAGCCACCGTTTTATTCTCTTTTTCTTAAATGTTATGAAGATAAGATTAATATGCCTCGGAAACCTAAAAGAAGAATATTGGCGGGCGGCAGTGGCCGAATACGCCAAACGCCTGTCAAAATCCTGCACCCTTGAAGTGATAGAATTGCCCGAAGCACCGATTCCCAAGCCGGGAACGCCGGCCCAGATACAGGCAGGTTTGGAGGCAGAGGGTGAAAAAATTTTATCCAGACTCACCGGCGGCTATACCATCGCACTTTGTGTGGAGGGAAAAGCCTTAAACAGTGAGCAGTTTGCCGAAAAAATCGGCAGCCTGATGTCTTCGGGCGTTCAGGTTGTCAACATTGTGATAGGAAGCTCACACGGTCTTTCACCCCGAATTAAGCAGTGTGCGGACCTTCGCCTATCCGTATCTGCCATGACGCTGCCCCATCAGATGGCGCGGGTGTTTTTATTGGAGCAGCTTTATCGGGCTTTTGACATCCTCGGACCACGGAAGTATGATAAATAGATTGTGAAGTTTTCGCGGATACCGTTTGGTTACTACAGTAAAATATCGAACAACAGGAAGGTCTTCATCGAGTTACTATAAGGCAATGGCGCATTTTAGTAATAGGAGGCAATATCAATGTTCGAGATAAGGCGTTTGGCTGCTGCCGACCTGGAGCAGGCTGCCCAGGTGGTCCGTCAGGGGTTTAAAACGGTTACGAAGGAATTCAGGCTGACAATGGAAAACTGCGCGGTTTACGGAATGTTTATGCGAACAGAACGGTTGATCCTGGATTTTATGAAGGGCGAATTAATGTACGGCCTATATATTGACGGCATGATGGCGGGTTTTCTTCAGCTGGCCAAGAACGGGGATAGGGTAAGCTTGAAAAAGATTGTTGTCCTCCCCCAATATCGCTGCCAAGGCTATGGCAGCGCATTGAT
>JAKOTC010000184.1 GCA_029776465.1 Bacillota bacterium | reverse complement strand
TTTTATTGAAAAAGCTATGAATTTTTTTAATATCAGGCGTATAATGACAGTTGTGATATCACGACTGCATATTGTGACAAAGGCAAACCCAGCGAAAGCTGGGGACGCAAAGCTATGGGCCTTCCAGATCCCGCTGATGGCTGCCAGGCTGCCGTTTGTTTTCTTGTCGCTAAATGCGACTTTTTTTTATGCCTTTTCAGTAATTGCGGTTTCACTCTGAATCCACATTATAGGAGGACGTCAATGAAACTGAGAACACGATTGTTGGCAATGCTCTTAATCACCTGTCTGATTCCAATCATCATTTTCTCCGCAGTATCCATATCCCAGCTCTTCCGATTCTCTCAGGAGAACACCTATCAATTGAGCTCCGACAAGCTGGAAATCGCAAAGGCCGAAATCAGCGGAATGCTGGACAAGCATTTTAACACCCTGCAGACCATCGCCCAGCAGCCCGCCATCCGCAGCATGGACCTGCAGAAGGCCAAAAGCATTCTGGTGGACGCGGTAAAGGTCAACCCCGACCTGATGCTGACCCTGGACAACGCCAACGGGGATCAGCTGGTGAAAAGCAACGACGACGCCCTGACCAGCGTTTCCGAGCGGGACTTCTACCAGCAGGCCATGAGCGGAAACGAGGCCTATGTCTCCGATGTCATCATCACGCTGACCACCAACGAGTTCATCGTGGTCATCGCCACCCCGGTTCGGGATATGAATAACAAGATTGTGGGCGTTCTGCAGGCCAACGTCTATCTGGCTCAGCTCAGCGAGTTCGTCACCGAGCTCTCGGCGGGCGGTTCCAATGTCTACATCCTCTCCAGAAAGGGCGCCGTGCTGGCCCACCCCAACCTGGAGTATGTGCAGAACCAGGAGGATTTCAGCAGTCTGGAGTTTGTCCAGACCGGCCTGGCCGGCGGGCAGAGCGAGACGCTGGAAACCACCAACTTCCTGGGCGATAAGGTCATCGTCAGCTATTACCGCAACGACCTCTCCGGCTGGCTGATCGTGGTGGAGACCCCCGTTTCGGTGGCCTCCGCCTACGGACTGTTGAACATCACCTGCGGGCTGATGGTTGCCGCCGTCGTAATTGTCACCCTGCTGGGCCTCTACTTCTCCAGACGGTTCACCAAGCCGGTGGTTCAGGTCTCCTCAGTCATCAAGGCCATCGCTCAGGGAGAACTGAAGGAGTTCGAGACTAAATCCAAGTCCAAGGACGAGATCGGCGAGCTCTATCGCAGCCTCCAGACCATGACCCAGAACCTGCGCGGGTTGGTGGGGAACATCCAGAACGTAACCTCCGGCCTGGCCTCCCACTCCACCCAGCTCTCCTCCATCTCGGAGGAATCCTCTCAAAGCCTGGGACAGGTGGTCACCACCATTAACGAGATGGCCCAGGGCAACAGCACCCAGGCCCTGGTGGTTCAAAGCTCCGCCGAGGCCATGGTGAAGGTCAACGAGATCGTCTCCCTGGCCGCTGTCAAAACCGAGGCCGCCGCGGGCAAGGCCAAGGAATCCATGGAGCTGGCTCAGGAAGGCCAGAAGGCCCTGGAACAGCAGAGCCAAAGCCTGGAGGAAAACACCCGCTACACCGGCGCGGTAGACCAGTCCATCCAGCAGCTGGCCGCCATGACCGAAAAGATCCGCAACATCGTGGGCGTGATCAACAATATCGCCGTTCAAACCACCCTGCTGGCTTTGAACGCCTCCATCGAAGCGGCCCGCGCGGGCGGCGCCGGCCGCGGCTTTGCGGTGCTGGCCAATGAGATCCGCGGCCTGGCCGAGCGGTGCAAAGACTCCACCAAGGAGATCGAAGAGATTGTCAACAGCATCAGCGGCAGCGTCACCGAGACCGTGGGCCACATGAACCGGGTCCGGGAGAGCGTTCTGGTGATGGAGTCCTCGGCGGCAAATACCAAAGAGAGCTTCTCCAGAATCTTCGCCTCCATTACCGACCTCGCCCAGATCGCCTATGACGTTTCCGCCGCTCTGGAGGAGATCAACCACCAGACCGAGGAAGTGACCGAACAGGCCACCGGTATCGCCGCCGTGGTGGAAAAGACCGCCGCCGGCATGCAGGAGATTTCCGCCGCCTCCGAGCAGCAGCTCACCTCCATCGACTCCATCGCCCAGTCCTCCGGACAATTGGGCAACATGGCTCAAGAGCTGCTCCAGCAGGTTACCGCCTTTAAAATTCAATAATCCAAGCCCATACGGAGCCGGCATCAAGCCGGCTCCTTTGTTATGCCCTCCCCTCCCTCTGCCTGCCTTGACTTTGCGAAAAAAAGGAGGATAAAACAGAAAAAAAAGGGCTACGCCAGACCCACTGTCGGGCTGGCAACCCACCATTTGATCCAAAAAGGGATCTGCCCCCAGTGGGAATGCGCGATGGACAACATCCCCTCCATCCGCCTGTCCAAATCCATCGGATACCCGGAATACGGGAAAGCCTACACTTGGGAAGAGAATTAAACCGCCCCCGGTTCAAAACAAATCCCTCCTATGGTTGTATCCATGGGAGGGTGTTTTTGGGTTCATTCGCCGAAACCAAAGATCCTTTACATTGCTTCCATCCGTTCGCGAACCGCTTTCATCCTGAGCTTAGAGTCCACTTCCAGGTCGGCGGCCACCGGGTAGACGGGCTCCCCTGCATGAAGCCGCATCACCGGTTTTTTGCGTATGATTTTCATCAGCCCTTTGGGGGGCTCAAAGGTGATCATCATGGGAACGATCGGCACCCGGGCCTGCGCCGCCAGATGGAAGGCTCCTTTTTTAAAGTCGTGCAGGCCGGTGTCATAGGGTTTTAATTCCCCTTCGGGGAAGAAATGCACGATATGGTTTTTCATCAAAAGAAACTCCATCTCATCGAAGAAGGTTTTCAGCTCCATAATGCTGTCCGGGATGCAAACCCCGCCCAGCACCCGCACCAGCTTGCCCGGCCAGAGGGTGTTGACATTCTGGGGAATGGTGGGGAACACAACCTTTCGGGGGAAGAAGGCCAGGGCGACCAGAGCGCTGTCCAGCAAATGCACATGGTTGCAAACCGTAAGAGCGCTTTTCACCCCCCGCAGATTCTTCCGCCCCGAGACCCGAACGCCCAGAACAAAGCGGGTCCAAAACAGCAGAAGGGGATAGGCGATTCCCATCTGGAAGATGCGGGTGAAAAGATTGAAAAACACGCTGCGGTGGTATTCGTTTTGAGCCTCCTGAGAGATAGAGGAGTATACCTTTTCTATCTTTCGGATGCTGCTTTCCAGGGCATATTGCTTGCCCAAGCGGGCATATTTCTCCTCGGCCTCCCTCAGACGCTGGGGGTTATCCAGCCAGTAATCGATTTTTTCCGCCAGGGATTGGGGAGAGCCCGCCTTGAAAAGATGCTCCGGGCCGAAGGCGAACTGGGCGGCCGCGCTCCGCTTGCTGTTGGAGATCACCGGAACCAGCCCGCAGGCGAAGGCCTCGATGCAGGAGATGGCCTCGATCTCCACATCCGAGGCGTGCACATAGAGGTCGCAGTCATAAATCAGCCGGATCAGCTCGTCCTGCTTGTAATACCCAAACACCGGGGGATTGGGCAGCTTGCTGCCCATCCGGCGAAGCTTCTTTTCCCAGGGTCCCTTGCCGGCGAAATAAAGCTGGATCCGGTCGGCATAGCGGGACTTCATGACGGCACGGATCAGAAGGTCCTGCCTTTTCTCGGGGGAAAGCCTGCCGATCATCAGAATCTTAATCGGGCTGGAGCTGTGATCCCTCGGCTTCTCGGGGGGAACAAAGGCCGGATGGACGCCGTTGGAGATCACATGCAGCCGGGCCTTATACCCGTGGCTTCTCAGCTGCGCGGCAATAAATTTTGACGGGCAGTGGATATGGGAAAATCTGCGGTAGAAAAGCAGATAGGAGAAAAAATAAACCAGGTGGGCGGCCGGCGGGAAGGATTTTAAACCGATGTTATAGGTGATGTTCTCGGGCTGTATGTGAAAAGCCGCCATCGCCGGGATGTTCATCCGCTTGGCCATTCTCTGGGCTGCGCCTCCCAGGGGCCAGGGCTGATAGATATGTACCACATCCGATCCCGAGATTGCTTTTTCCAGGATGGCCCGAACCGGCTTTGCAAAGAGGGTGTTCTGCTGGTGAGCCAGCCTGGTGGCAACAGGGAGCTTCAGTTCGGGCAGATAAAACATTTCAAAGCCGGTGTTTGGATCCCTGCCGCTTTTGGAGGGGTCCCCGAAGGTAACGATGCGGATTTGGTGGCCCCGCTGTGACAATACCTCCGCAAACCGCATTGCCGAAACGGTGATTCCGTTGTTGTTCACATTAAAGGTATCATTGACGAGGGTAATAACCATCCGAAATTTCGCTCCTCTCTGTCCTTGGGCATTTGTCCTATTTCCTGGAGAAAAATAATCATTTGATACCCTTATCCTACTATTATACTTTATTTCACTCAAGATGAAATGTCAAGGGCTATTCTTCCACAATTTGTTGACTTTTTTCTTTGAAGGCGCCCTTGCTCCCGGATAAACGTTTTGTATGCTTCGGCGGGAAGGACGAACCCGCAACAATCATATGCGCCACGGGGGAGGCAAAATGACCGGTTTGGAGAGGCCGCATAAAATCATCACCCTGCCCAGTTTGACCCGCGGATTCCGATCCATATTTTACATAACAGACCCTTGATATTTTATGTTTCAAGTTGTAAAATAAAGTCAGGGGAAAGAGGTATAGCTCATACATTGCTGCTACTTTGACTCACTGCCGAGAATGAATTTTCTTTTGCTGGAGTTTTAAGGGCTGAACTTTTTTCTTCAATAAGTCGCGATCCACAGGTAGAGTAAAACGCTTAAATCCTTTACTTCCCTATACCCTTTCCCCGACCACTCCCCGGCGGGATGGCGTTTTCCCCTTTTGGCCGTCCCGCGGAGTTTTTCTTTCAAGCCAGCGACCTCTCTCCTGATACAAACTGCGTCACACCCGGCAAAAAAGGCAGACGCCTCGTCTGCCTTTTTTGCTTTATTTATTTTGAAACGGGGGAAACCGTTTTCAACTTTTACTCAGCCGTGCTCATCCGCTTCAGCTCCACAATGGTGACCCCGTCCTCCCCTTCACCGTATCGGCCGGGGCGGGTGGATTCCACGCAGGGGTTTTTCCGCAGGGCGGCCACCACGCCGGTTCTCAGGGCGCCGGTGCCCTTCCCGTGGATCACGGTCAGCAGCTGAAGGCCGGCCATGACGGCGTTGTCGATAAAGCCCTCCAGCTCGGCCACCGCCTGATCCACCGTCATCCCCCGCAGGTCGATGGTAGAGTCGGCCGAGCGGTCGGCCCGGCTGGTGGCATGGATGCTGACGCCGCTGCCCCGGGCGGGGATTTTGGGCAGGCGGATGTTGTTCTTTTTGTCCTCCAGCCGGATTTTATCCAGCCCCACCCGCATCTTCATAATGCCCATCTGGATCAGCACCTCGTCCCCGGTGGGAAGGGATAGAACGGAGCCCTGTCCCTCCATCCCCACTACCCGCACCAGATCCCCCACCTTCAGGGGGCGGGGCAGCTTATAGGGCTCGCCGAACTCGGCTCTCCGGGCGGAGGGAGCCCGCTTCTCCATCGCCCGGATGCGGGACTCGATCTCCTGCTTGGCCCGGCGGGTCAGCTCGTCGGGATCGGCGTTTTTGGCCTTTTTCATCTCGGCGATCTGCTCCAGCAGGGTGTCGGTTTCATATCTCAGCTGGGCCAGCAGCCGGGCGTTCTCCGCCCGCAGCCGCTCCAGTTCCTTATTGGCGGTCTCCTCGGCCTTCCGGGCGGTCTCCTCCGCCCTGAACCTGGCCTCCTCGGCCTCCCGCAGGCGCTGCTCCGCCTCGGCCCGGGCCTTCTCCATCTGCTGGCGGTCGTTCTCCAGGGCGCCCATCACGTCCTCCAGACGGGCGTGGCGTCCCTCCAGCAGCTGGCCGGCATGCTCGATGATCTCCTCGTCCAGACCCAGCCGCCGGGAGATGGCAAAGGCGTTGGAACGGCCCGGCACCCCGATCAGCAGCCGATAGGTGGGGCGAAGGCTTTCCACGTCAAACTCGCAGCTGGCGTTTTTCACCCGGGGGGTGTCCAGCGCAAAAACTTTTAATTCGGCATAGTGGGTGGTGGCGGCGATTTTGGCCTTCTTGGCCCTCAGATGCTCCAGAATGGCGATGGCCAGCGCGGCGCCCTCCGCCGGGTCGGTGCCCGCCCCCACCTCGTCCAGCAGCACCAGGCTCTTTTCATCGGTCTGCCGGAGGATGGAAATGATGTTGGTGGTATGGGCGGAGAAGGTGGAGAGAGACTGCTCGATGCTCTGCTCGTCCCCGATATCCGCCAGAATCCGGCTAAACCAGCTGACCCGGCTGCCTTCGGCGGCAGGCAGCATCATCCCGCAAAGG
>JAKOTC010000183.1 GCA_029776465.1 Bacillota bacterium | reverse complement strand
TCACCGAACCCGACCCCAGCTATCACGATCTGTCTTATACCAAAGACGTGGGTGCCTCTGCTTTTATCTTCCGCGCCAGGGCCAAACTGATGCGGGATCTGGGTGCCTGCATGAGCCCCTTTAATGCCTTCCTGCTGCTGCAGGGACTGGAAACCCTCTCGCTTCGGGTGGAACGGCATGTGGAGAATGCCAAAGCCGTAGCCGAATGGCTGCAAAAACACCCCAAGGTGGCCTGGGTCAACTATCCTTCCCTGGAGGGGAATCCATACCACGAGCTGGCCAAGAAGTATTTTCCCAAGGGCAGCGGCTCTATTTTCTCCTTCGGGGTAAAGGACGGATATGAAGCGGCAAAACGCACCATCGAGGGAATGAAGCTGATCTCCCATCTGGCCAATGTGGCCGACGCCAAATCCTTGGCCATCCATCCTGCTTCCACCACCCACCAGCAGATGACCAGCGAACAGTGCGCCGCCGCCGGAATCAGCGACGACATGATCCGCCTCTCCGTGGGAATTGAATATATCGACGATATTTTAAATGACCTGGACAAGGCCCTTTCCAATGCCTGATTCGGTTGGTCAACGAAAGATTCGTTCTTGCTGATTTGGGAAAAAAAACTGTTTATTTTGGCCTTTTTTGTATAAAGTTACGATTTATTTTTGAAACGGCTTCCGCACTTGAAAGAGACAAAAAAATGATTTATAATGAATAATCATAAATCAATTTAAAATAATAAGCGGGAGGGATTGCATGTCAGCGAGCATGATACTGACAAAAAGCTTTTCCGCCCTAGTTGCAAGGTTTTTTCGAGGCTGAGAGTGTAAACTCCAGCCTCTTTCTTGTTTCATGCAAAAAAATGACAAATAGAAAATATAAAACTCCAAACTGAAAGGATGTTTATTATGTTAAAAGTTGCGGTTATCATGGGCAGTGACAGCGATTTCCCCACGGTATCGGCAGCCCTGAAAACCTTGAAAGAATTCGGAGTTCCCGCTGAGGCACATGTGATGTCGGCGCACAGAACCCCGGCCGCGGCCTGCGCTTTTGCTTCTTCCGCCCGCGAGCAGGGATTCGGCGTCATCATCGCGGCAGCGGGCAAAGCGGCGCACCTGGCCGGCGTTTTGGCCGCCCACACCACTCTGCCGGTGATCGGCATTCCCATCAAATCCTCCACCCTGGACGGGCTGGACGCGCTGCTTTCCACCGTTCAGATGCCCGCAGGCATCCCGGTGGCTACCGTTGCCATTGACGGAGCAGCCAATGCCGCTTTGCTGGCGGTTCAGATTCTGTCCCTTTCGGATGAGGGTTTGGCCCAAAAACTGAAAGCGTATAAAGAAAAAATGGCAGCCGAAGTGGCTGAAAAAGATCAAAAAATCATGCAGGAGGCAGCACAGATATGAAAAAGTTAGAGCAGATTTATGAAGGCAAAGCCAAGAAGGTTTATAAAACCGACGACCCCGAGCTGTTTATCGTGGATTATAAAGATGACGCAACGGCTTTCAACGGGGAGAAAAAGGGCACCATCTCAGGAAAAGGCGTGATCAATAACCGGGTCACCAACCATCTGATGAAGCTGCTGGAGTCCAAGGGAATTCCCACTCACCTGGTGCAGGAGCTCTCTGATCGGGAGACCTTGGTCAAAAAGGTCACCATCGTTCCCCTGGAAGTGATTGTTCGCAATATTGCCGCCGGCTCCCTGTCCAAGCGGCTGGGCCTGCCCGAGGGGACCAAGCTGGCGACCACCGTTTTGGAATACTGCTATAAGGACGATGCGCTGGGCGATCCCATGATCAATGAGTATCACATTGCCGCTCTGGGCCTGGCCACTCCCGAAGAATTGAAGACGATTGCGGATTATTCCTTGAAGATCAACGCCATTTTAACCGATTATCTGAAAGACCTGAACATCGAGCTGATCGATTTCAAGCTGGAGTTCGGCCGCACCACCGACGGCACCATCATTCTGGCCGACGAGATCTCCCCCGATACCTGCCGCTTCTGGGACAGCGTGACCAAAGAGAAGCTGGACAAAGACCGCTTCCGCCGCGACCTGGGCAATGTGGAAGGCGCCTATCAGGAGATTTTAAAGCGTTTGCTGGGCGAATAACATCAAAACGGATGGAATCCATCTGAAAATCTGCATTATCAATTAGTGCCACCAAGTGGCACGGAAAGTCGGGTTCTCTATGAAGAGTTTTTCTGAAAGCTATAAAGCCGCCGGCGTGGATGTCACGGCGGGTTATCGCAGCGTAGAGCTGATGAAATCCCATATCGAGCGGACGCGAATTCCCGGTGTGTTGGGTGGAATCGGCGGCTTTGGCGGCCTGTTTGCACCCAACATGGCGGGCCTGAGCGAGCCGGTATTTGTCTCCGGCACCGACGGGGTAGGCACCAAGCTGAAACTGGCCTTTTTAATGAACAAGCATGACACCATCGGCATCGACTGCGTGGCCATGTGCGTCAACGATATTGTCTGCTCGGGCGCAACTCCCCTCTTTTTCCTGGATTATCTGGCCGTGGGAAAGAACCATCCCGAGCGCGTTGCGGAGATTGTCTCCGGGGTGGCCGAGGGTTGCGTTCAGGCCGGCTGCGCCCTGATTGGCGGTGAGACCGCCGAAATGCCCGGATTTTATCCGGCGGAGGAGTATGACCTCGCCGGCTTTGCGGTGGGCATGGTCGACCGTCCCAAGATCATTGACGGTTCGATTCAGATTCGGGAAGGGGATGCGCTGGTGGGTTTTGCCTCCTCCGGTGTCCATTCCAACGGTTTCTCCCTGGTTCGCAAGATTTTCAATATGAATCAGGAGAAACTCCGACTGTATATTGAGGAACTGGGCTGCACGCTGGGAGAAGAGCTGTTGAAGCCCACCAGAATCTATATCAAATCGGTGCTGAAACTGATGGAGTCCTTCTCCATCCACGGCATCAGCCATATCACTGGCGGCGGTTTCTATGAGAATATTCCGAGAATGCTTCCCAAAGGCATGACTGCCCGGATCAGCAAATCGGATTTGGTCATTCCGCCCATCTTCACCATGATGCAGAATGTGGGCAACATTCCTGAGCGGGATATGTTCAACACCTTCAATATGGGAACCGGCCTTTGCATCGCAGTGCCCGCCGAGGAGGCCGATGCCTTTGTCCGCGCCGCCTGCAAGCTGGGTGAAAATGCCCGGATTATCGGCCAGGTGGTTGCCGGCGAGGACGGAGTGCGAATCGAATGAAACGGATAGCGGTATTGGTTTCGGGCGGGGGCACCAATCTCCAGGCCATACTGGACGCCCAGAAAAGCGGCCTGCTGAAAAGCGGTCGGGTGGAGCTGGTGCTCTCCAGCAAGGCCGGGGTCTATGCCCTGGAGCGGGCCCGGCAGAATAGTATCCCAACCGCCGTGGTGGACCCTCATGACTTTGCCGACCGAAGAGAGTTTGACGAGGCTGTTCTGAAAACCCTTTTGGAGGCGAATATCGACCTGATTCTGCTGGCGGGGTATATGTGGATTCTGGGCGACGCCCTGATGAAAGAGTATGATCACCGGATTTTGAATGTCCATCCCTCCCTGATTCCCGCTTTTTGCGGAAAGGGCTTTTACGGTTTGAAGGTCCATCAGGCGGTGCTGGACTATGGCGCCCGCGTCACCGGGGCCACCGTCCATTTTGTCAACGGAGAGGTGGACGGGGGAGAAATCATCCTGCAAAAAGCCGTGGAGGTACGGGATGATGACACGCCCGAAATCCTGCAAAAGCGGGTGATGGAGCAGGCGGAGTGGATTATCTATCCCCAAGCCGCAGAACTGGTATGCGCCGGACGAATCCGTCTGCAGGGCCGCCGCGTCTGTATTTTGGAAGAATAGTCAAACGCCTTTTTATCACAAAGGCATAGATGTTTTTGCTGTTGCGAGAAATAAAAGAAAGCAGAGGAAAGCCATGATTGAGAAAAAATCCGTCTCTCAGGCCCTGGATAACACCTATCCCGGCCGGGGAATTTTGATCGGCGAAAGCTGCTGCGGAAAATATGCCGTTATCGCCTATTTTATCATGGGGCGCAGCACCAACAGCCGCAATCGTATTTTTGTAGAGGAGGGCGCAGGCATCCGCACCCAGGCTTTTGATCCCTCCAAGCTGACGGATCCGTCCCTGGTGATCTATGCGCCGGTTCGGGTGATGAATAACCACACCATCGTCACCAACGGAGATCAGACCGATACCATTTATGAGTACATTCAAAAGGGCCTGACCTTTGAAGAGGCTTTGCGCACCCGCACCTTCGAACCGGACGCGCCGAATTTCACCCCCCGCATCAGCGGCATTGTCAGCTTGGAACAGGGCGGTTTTTCCTATAAGCTCTCCATCTTGAAAAGCGCCGGGGGAAATCCCGAGTCGGTTCAGCGGTTCTTTTATGAATATTCCCAGCCGGTAAAAGGAACGGGGCATCTGATCCACACATATCAAACCGACGGGGATCCCATCCCCTCCTTTGAGGGGGAACCGGTCACCGTGGCCTTGAACCAGGAGATTGACGAGTTTTCCGAGACTCTTTGGAATGCATTGAACCCGGACAATAAGGTTTCGCTTTTTGTTCGCTACATCAACCTTGCAGACGGAACCACGGAAACCCGGATTCTCAATAAGAATCAATAGGAGGCAGAACCATGTCCAAAGAAATCCTTTTAAAATACGGCTGCAATCCCAATCAGACACCTGCCAGAATCTTTATGGCCAAGGGTGAGCTGCCCCTGACGGTGCTGAACGGCCATCCGGGCTATATCAATTTTATGGACGCGCTCAACGGCTGGCAGCTGGTCAGTGAGCTGAAAAAGGCCACCGGTCTTCCGGCGGCCGCTTCCTTCAAGCATGTCAGCCCGGCAGGCGCGGCAGTGGGGCTGCCCCTGTCGGAGAGCCTGACAAAGGCCTGCTTTGCCGAGGGAATGGAGCTCTCCCCGTTGGCCTGCGCCTATATCCGTGCCCGCGGAGCTGACCGGATGTCCTCCTATGGGGATTTTATCGCCCTCTCCGATGTGTGCGACGAGCAGACCGCTTCTTATATCAAACTGGAGGCATCCGACGGCGTCATCGCCCCGGGGTATACCGACAAGGCGCTGGAGATTCTGAAGAGCAAGCGGAAGGGCAGCTACACCATTATCCAGATTGATCCGGCCTATCGACCGGCTCCCATCGAGCACAAGGATGTTTTCGGCATCACCTTTGAGCAGGGACGAAATGAAATCACGATTGACGACTCCGTCTTTTCCAATATCGTGACGCAAAACAAAAATCTGACCCCCGAAGCCAAACGGGATCTGACGGTTGCGCTGATTACCCTAAAGTATACCCAGTCCAACTCGGTCTGTTATGCGAAGGATGGACAGGCCATCGGCGTGGGCGCAGGCCAGCAGTCCCGTATCCATTGCACCCGTCTGGCCGGCAATAAAGCAGATCTATGGCATCTCCGCCAAAGCCCCAAAGTGCTGGACTTACAGTTCGTGCCGGGCATCGGCCGTCCGGACCGGGACAACGCCATTGATATCTATCTCTCGGATGAGGACGAGGAAGTGCTGGCCGAGGGCGTCTGGCAGAATATTTTCGCCGTCAAGCCCGAGCGGTTTACCAAGGAGGAAAAGAAGGCATATCTGGCCGGTATTACCGAGGTTTCTCTGGGTTCGGATGCCTTCTTCCCCTTCGGAGACAATATTGAGCGGGCCAAGCGCAGCGGAGTTTCCTATATTGCCCAGCCCGGCGGATCCATTCGGGACGATCATGTTATCCAGACCTGCGACAAGTATGGCATGGTGATGGTCTTTAACGGCATCCGTCTCTTCCACCATTAATATCAGGCTTGAAAACAAGTTTAAATGATCAGGAGGGCTGATATGGACATCTTAGTGGTTGGCGGCGGCGGACGTGAACATGCCATTGTCAAAAAACTTAAAGAATCGCCCAAGGTTCGCAATCTCTACTGTGCGCCGGGCAACGGAGGCATTGCGCAGGATGCGGTCTGTTTTCCGGTAAAGGCGATGGACATTCAGGGCATGGTGGCCCTTGCGAAGGAAAAAAAGGTGGATTTGGTGGTGGTTGCCCCCGATGACCCGCTGGCTGCCGGAATGGTGGACGCGCTGGAGGCGGAGGGAATCCGGGCTTTCGGCCCCCGTCAGAATGCCGCCATTATTGAGAGCAGCAAGGCTTTTTCGAAGGCCCTGATGAAAAAACATAATATTCCCACCGCGGCCTATGAAGTCTTTGACGATTATCGGCAGGCGCTGGACTATGTGACAAAGCAGAACAAATTCCCCACGGTGATCAAAGCCGACGGGCTTGCCCTGGGGAAGGGCGTTATCATCGCTCAAAACCTTGAGGAAGCCCGGGAAGCGCTGGAATCCATGATGCTCAATCAGGCTTTCGGGGCCTCCGGCAGCAGGGTGGTGATTGAGGAATTCCTGACCGGGGTTGAGCTGACGGTGCTGGCCTTTACCGACGGGAAAACCCTTCGCCCCATGATCTCCTCCAAGGACCACAAACGGGCCCTGGACAATGACCAGGGATTGAACACCGGAGGCATGGGCGCCATCGCCCCCCATCCTCTGTATGATGAGGCAACCGCCCGGCGGTGCATGGAGGAGATCTTCCTTCCCACCATTCGGGCCATGGCGGCCGAAGGCCGTCCCTTTAAAGGCTGTCTCTATTTCGGCCTGATGCTGACGGCCGAGGGCCCCAAGGTGATCGAATACAACGCCCGGTTCGGAGACCCCGAGACCCAGGTGGTGCTTTCACTGCTGGAGAGCGATTTGGCCGAGATCTTCCTTGCCGTGGCCGAAGGCAGGCTTGAGGAAGTCGAGGTCCGGTTCTCCGACAAAGCGGCGGCCTGTGTGGTGATGGCTTCCGGCGGATATCCGGGCAAGTATCAGACAGGCTATCCCATAGAGGGGCTGGACCAGTGCGGCGAAACGGTGTATCACGCGGGCACAAAACTTGAGAAGGGCCAAATCCTGACCGCCGGAGGACGGGTGCTGGGCGTGACCGCCGTGCGGGAGACTCTTTCGGAGGCTTTAAAAGCCGCCTACGGGGATGTGGAGCGGATTCGTTTTGAGAATGTCCACTTCCGCAGAGATATCGGCGTTATTCGGTAAAGGCTGAACTGAAAATATGCACAAAAATTAGGCAATATTTTTGATTATAGTGTATAAAGACTCAGAATTTGCACCAGGACCAAAAATCTTGCCTTTTTTGTCTTTACATTCCCAACAATGCGTTGTAGAATAAAAGAACCTTAAGGGCAAAACATTCAAAATCGCGTTGCAGACAGGTTTTGCCAAAATATGTGATTCGGCAGGCGGCCAATCACAGAAGGGGAAGTGACGACCCATGTTCGAGTTTCGATGGCTTTGGAAATGCTTAAAAGGCACCCGATTACGGTATCTGTTGTGTTTGGGCTTACAGGTTTTGCTCTCCTTTACCATCCTGATTTGGCCCAATTTGACTTCCTATATTGTGGGAAACATCGTCATCGGTGTGGACAATGGTTCGGGAGAAGTAGTCCGGCGAATTGACATGCTGCTGCCGCTGATGGCGCTTTGGGCGGGTGCAGTTCTGCTGAAGAGTTCCCTGAATTTGGTAAAGGTTTTTAATGTGGAACGAAGCAGCCAGCAGATGATCAAAAACATCCGAATGACGATGTTCGACAGCCTGCAGGCGTTGGATATGGGATTTTATGAAAAAAACCGTACAGGCGATTTAATGACAAGGCTGACAGGCGACCTGGATCTGGTTCGCCATACAGTATCCTATATTGTCATTAATCTGCTGGATACGGTTATTATATTTTTCAGCACAATTATCTATTTTTTTACTGTCAACTGGATTGTTACCCTCTGCCTGCTTGCGCTGCTCCCTTTCATGTATATCACTAATCGGCGCTTCTCCAAGGAGATGCGGCCCCTGCATATCAACAACCGGGAAAAGCTCTCTGCTTTGAACGGAACCGTGCAGGAGAATATTGAGGCCAATCGGGTGGTTCGCGCTTTTGCCCGCGAGGACTATGAGATTGAGAAATTCGATCAGGCCAATCAGGCCTTTTTGGAGGCGAATTTAAAGACCAATAAAACCTGGCTGTCCATCTGGCCTATCCCCGAGTTTTTGGCCCAGTTTTTAACCGTTGTTGTTCTGGTGGTGGGCGGTATCCTCACCGTAATGGGGCAGATGAGCATTGCCGAGGTTTCGGCCTTTATGTCCATCGTATGGGCTCTCTCTTATGCAATCCGGATGCTGGGAACCCTGCTCAATGATTTTCAGCGCTTTTTCCCCAGTGCCGACAAGGTCATAGAAATCTACTATGCCAGATCCAAAATCGCCACCCGTCATGACGCAGTGACCCCCGCAGGTCGGATGCGTGGGGACATTGAGTTTAAAAACGTGTCCTTCCAGGCGGGCAATCATGAGATCTTAAAGAATATCAGCTTCAAAGTGCCCGCAGGCACCACTCTGGCCGTAATCGGAGAGACGGGTGCCGGAAAAACCACCCTTATCAACCTGCTGGCCCGGTTTTATGATGTCACTGATGGCTCTGTTACGGTGGACGGGGTAGATGTTCGAATGATGAATCTGCAGGCGCTGCGCAGTTCCATCGGGATGGCTACCCAGGATGTCTTCCTCTTCTCGGACACCATCGACGGAAACATCGCTTTCGGGCGGCCGGATATGCCGGAAGAGGAGGTTCGCCGGTATGCGGTTCAGGCGGCGGCGGATGAATTTATCACCCGAATGGAAGAAGGGTATGACACCATTATCGGTGAACGGGGTGTGGGCCTTTCCGGCGGACAGCGTCAACGGGTGGCTCTGGCCAGAGCGCTTGCCGTCCGCCCCTCGATTCTGGTTTTGGATGACACCACGTCGGCGGTGGACCTGAAAACCGAGCGGTATATCTGGAACCAGCTTTCTAATCTGGATTTCCCCTGCACGAAGATCATCATTGCCCAGCGGATCTCCACGGTTCGCAATGCCGACCAGATCCTGGTGATGAAGAAGGGGCAGATCATCGAGCGGGGCACCCATGACGAGCTGATGGCTTTGAAGGGCGATTATTATCAAATCGAACGCATGCAGAGCCAACAGACGGAATAGGGAGGGATTTGATGGCACGCAATAAATATGACATTGACGAAACCCTGGAATCGCCCTTTTCCCTGCGGCATTTTAAACGGGCAGGGGTTTATATCAATCGCTATAAAGCCAAGATGATCCTGGCTTTTTTCCTCAGCCTGATCTCCACCGTGGCTTCCCTTGCGGTGGTCAAGCTGACCACTTATATCCTGGACAAGGCGATTCCCGCCGGGGATATTTCCCTGATACTCTGGATCGGCCTCGGCCTGGTTGGATGTATTATCATTTCTATTTTTCTCAGCGTATTTCGTATGCGGATTATGGCCAAAGTGGGCCAGCATATCGTCAGCGATATCCGAAGGGATTTGTATATCCACCTGCAAAAG
>JAKOTC010000182.1 GCA_029776465.1 Bacillota bacterium | reverse complement strand
TTAATGCTTGCTGTAACCCCACAGGCAGATTGGTCCTTCTGGCAGTGGGTCAGCTTTTTCATCACCACCCGCTATCCGGATTTTATCCGGGGTGCCGGCGTGACCCTGCTTATTTCAATTACAGGAACCCTGGTCGGGCTTGCGATTGGGCTTTTGATCGGCATTATCAAAACAATTCCTTACCGGCCAGGTCAGCCGGTTTTCCAAAGGGTGATCCTAGAAATTGTACGCGGAATTTTACAGGTATACATAGAGGTGTTTCGCGGCACCCCCATGATTGTGCAGGCCATGGTCATCTACTATGGCCTTGCACAGGTGTTTAAAATTTACCTGCCGGTGATCGGCGCGGGCATCCTGATCGTCTCCATCAACACCGGAGCCTATATGGCGGAAATCGTCCGGGGCGGCATTCAGGCTATCCCCAAGGGTCAGTTTGAGGCCGCCCACGCTCTGGGCATGAACCATTCGAAAACCATGCTTCATGTGATTTTGCCTCAAGCCATTCGCAATATTCTGCCCGCCACCGGAAACAAGTTTGTTATTAATATCAAAGATACCTCTGCTTTAAACGTCATCTCGGTTACCGAGCTGTTCTTTGCCTCCAAATCCATCGCCGGTACCTACATGGCCTATTTTGAAACCATGATCATCACCTGTGCCATCTATTTTGTTCTGACCTTCACCGTCACCCGTCTTCTTCGTATGATTGAAAAGAAGATGGAGGGACCCAAAAGCTATGTCATCGACATAGGCGCTTCGGTGACCACCCCGATCAAAGGAGGAAACTAAATGGCGGAGACCATGATTGAAATCCGAAACCTGAAAATGCAGTTCGGGGACAACGAAGTGCTGAAAGACATCAATTTCTCGGTGGCCAAAGGCGAAGTTGTGTGCATTATCGGCGCCTCCGGATCGGGTAAATCCACCCTGCTGCGCTGCACAAACCTGCTGGAACGGGCGACGGGTGGCCAAATCATCTTCAATGGCGTAGATCTGCTGGACAGCAAGGTCCATCCGCTGGAACTGACCAAAGAGATGGGGATGGTGTTTCAGTCCTTCAACCTCTTTTCCAACATGACGGTCTTAAAAAACTGCATGGTGGGTCAAACCACGGTCTTAAAACGCTCTCCCCAGGAGGCAAAAGAAAAAGCGCTGAAATATCTTGAGCATGTGGGAATGGCTCAATATATCAACGCCAAACCCCATCAGCTCTCCGGCGGCCAGCAGCAGCGGGTGGCTATTGCCCGGGCTTTGGCCATGGATCCCCAGGTCATGCTGTTTGATGAACCTACCAGCGCCTTGGACCCCGAAATGGTAGGCGAAGTGTTGAAAGTTATCCGCGGCCTTGCCAATACCGGCCTGACCATGCTGATTGTCACCCATGAAATGGCCTTCGCGCGGGATGTGGCAGACCGTGTTGTCTTTATGGCAGACGGGGTTATTGTAGAAGAAGGCACCCCCGAAGTCATTTTTAACAATCCGACCAACAAACGCACAAAGGCATTTTTAAACCGTATATTGAACGATAAATAACCGGAATCAGAATTAAATTAGACAAAGCAACAAGTTGTCTATTGCTAAAACTAGCAAATCATGTTATAATAACAATTGTTGAAATCTGCGTTTTTGGTATTTTCCACAAGCAAAACGCATTATAAGGGAGGATTTTTAGTTGAAGAAATTTTTGAAGATTGCAGCATTTGTCCTTGCTGCTGCCATGGTACTTCCGATGGCTGGTTGTAGTTCCAAGAAAGATAACGTTTTGCGTGTCGGCATGGAATGCAATTACACTCCGTTTAACTGGGAACAGGCCGATGATTCCAACGGGGCTGTTGCGATTGAAGGTGGCGGATATGCCGGCGGCTATGATGTAGAGATTGCAAAAAAGATTGCAGAAGGTTTGGGCAGAGAACTGGTTATCGTGAAGACCACCTGGGGCAACCTGGAGTCCTTCGCTAAAAACGGAACTGTTGACTGCATCATCTCCGCAATGCCGGGAACCATGGACCGTCAGGATTCCCTGGAGTTCTCCAACAAATACTATACCACTAATTTAACTATCGTTGTGAAAAAAGACAGTGCTTATGCCAATGCCACTTCCATGGAAGAAATCAGCGGCATTAAAGTCACTTCAAAAGATGACTCCACTCATGCCACCATCACTAACCAGACCCAAGGTCTTGACAAGCAGGCCAATTCGAAAACTTATACTGAAATGATTACAAGACTGACAGAAGGAACCGTTGATGGTTTTGTGGCCGACGTTGCCTCCGCCAAAGCAATTGTAGCCCTCCATCCCGAGTTCACATATATCAACTTCGCCGAAGGAAAAGGTTTTGAACTTGAAGAGAGCTACAAAGCCATCCGCATTGGCGTAAAGAGAAACAGCAAGCTGCTGGAGAAGATCAACGAAATCGTGGACGGCATCAGTGTTGAAGAGCAGGAGAACCTGATGAACGCCGCCATCGCCAATCAGCCCAAGTAAATTTTAACTGACCAAGCGGAGGCAGGTGCCTCCGCTTTTATTTCAAAAACCCGGCAATGCCGGGTTTTTATTTTGAAAAAACCTTGGAAAATCGAAAGGTATTTCTTTTCTAATTTCGACAGCCATGCTTTATTTAAAGCGTTTAAGGGTATAATTTCGTTGC
Organism: Bacillota bacterium; assembly: GCA_029776465.1. Taxonomy (GTDB): domain Bacteria; phylum Bacillota; class Clostridia; order Oscillospirales; family JAKOTC01; genus JAKOTC01. The sequence goes on along the minus strand of JAKOTC010000182.1, from coordinate 2,065 downwards.
ATTTGTTTCATTTGTATTATATAATAAAATCAAATTTAGGGTTAAAATTTTTCAAACAAAGGATGAATGTAATGCAACTGGAAAAAATCCTGTCCACAGTTGACCATACCCTGCTTTCTCAATCTGCAATCTGGGATGAAATCAAAGCTCTCTGCGATGACGGCATGAAGTATCAGGTGGCTTCGGTATGCATCCCCCAAGCTATGTCAAGCAGGCCGCCGAATATGTGGCCGGCAAGCTGACCATCTGCACCGTCATCGGTTTTCCCAACGGCTATTCCACCACCGCTTCCAAATGCTTCGAAGCCCGGGAGGCAGTTGACAACGGCGCCGGCGAAGTGGATATGGTGATCAATATCGGCTGGCTGAAGGACAAAAAATACGACCTTCTGCTGGAGGAAATCAAAGCCATCAAGGCCGCCTGCAAGGGTAAGATCTTAAAGGTCATCATTGAAACCTGTCTGCTCACCGACGAGGAGAAAATTAAAATGTGCGAAATCGTTTCGGCTTCCGGTGCAGACTTTATCAAAACCTCCACCGGCTTCTCCACCGCCGGAGCCACCCGTGAGGATGTGGCCCTCTTTGCCAAGCATGTGGCTCCCCATGTGAAGATTAAGGCTGCCGGTGGGATCAGAAGCCTTCAGGATGCCGAGGACTTTTTGGCGCTGGGCGCTTCCCGCCTGGGCACCAGCTTGATTATAAAGATCGTAAAAAATGAAAAATTGGGAAATTATTAATTGCAGGAGGAATTTGAATGGCAAAACCCCTTTACCCCACCCCCCACATTAACGCCTCCCCGGAGGATTTCGGAAAAACGGTGCTCATGCCCGGGGACCCGCTGCGTGCTCAGTTTATCGCCCAAAATTTTTTATCCGACGCAAAACTGGTCAACAACGTGCGCGGCATTCAGGGTTATACCGGAAATTATAAAAATATAAAAGTATCCGTTATGGCAAGCGGCATGGGAATGCCCTCCATTGGCATATACAGCTACGAGCTCTTCAATTTCTTCGGCGTGGAAAACATCATGCGGATCGGTTCAGCCGGCGCGATGCAGAAGGAGGTTCACATCCGGGACATCGTCATCGGGATGGGTGCCTGCACCAACTCCAGCTTTGTCGCTCAATTCGGCCTGCCCGGAACCTTCAGCGCCATTGCCAGCTATGAGATGATGCGAAAAGCCATCGAATGCTGTGAAGCGCTCGGTGCGCGCTATCATGTGGGCAATATTCTCTCTTCCGACACCTTCTACTCGGATGATGCCACAGCCGTTGAACGCTGGTCCAAAATGGGAGTTTTGGCGATCGAGATGGAGGCTGCCGCCCTCTATATGAATGCCGCCCGCTGCGGAAAGAACGCCCTTGCCATCTGTACCATCTCGGATCATCTTCTCACCGGGGAGGAAACAACGGCCCAGGAACGTCAAACTTCATTCACTCAAATGATGGAAGTCGCCCTGGACACCGCCGTTGCACTGGAAAAATGAAACGTGTATTTATCATCGTATTAGACAGTGTGGGCGCGGGCGAAGCCCCGGACGCCGCCGATTTCGGGGATCTGGGCTCCCACACTCTGAAAACCATCCACACCTCCCCCAAATTCAAGGCGGACAATCTGGTTAAAATGGGGCTGGGAAACATCGACGGACTGGAGTTTCTGGGTAAAATAAACACTCCCTCCGCCGCCGTGGCCCGGATGACCGAGCGGTCCCGGGGCAAGGACACCACCATCGGGCACTGGGAAATTGCAGGCATTGTTTCGGACAAGCCCCTTCCCACCTTCCCCGACGGTTTCCCCAGCGAGGTGATTCAGGCTTTTGAAAAGGCCACCGGCCGAGGGATGCTCTGCAACAAGCCCTACTCGGGAACCGAGGTCATCGCCCAATACGGCCAGCAGCATGTGGAAACCGGCGACCTCATCGTCTACACCTCTGCCGACAGCGTTTTTCAAGTTGCGGCACATGAATCCATTGTCCCGCCGCAGCAGCTCTATGAATACTGCCGTGCAGCCCGTGAGATCCTGAAAGGGCCTTACGGGGTGGGCCGTGTGATCGCCCGTCCCTTCAC
>JAKOTC010000181.1 GCA_029776465.1 Bacillota bacterium | reverse complement strand
GTGATCTGCAGCACCATGGTGTCCAGCTTTACTTCGATGCTTGTGCCCTCCAGCCGGTCGATGAAGCGGGCGGCGTATTCCGGCCCGGTGAGCTCCTCTTTGAAATAATGGAGCCCGAATCCGTTGTGGATGCACTGGTTGAGGATCCCGCCCAGCTCTTTGTCGCGTTCCACAATCAGTATTTTTCGCAGCCCTTTTTGATGGGCGCTGAGCGCGGCGGCCAGACCGGCCGGACCGCCTCCGACGATAATTAAATCGTATTGATGAGTATTTTCAGACATCCTTTAGTCCCCCTCCTTGGTTTTGCCAACTAAAATCATGCTTCCCCGGCGGTCTTTGGGAATATCGGCGGGGGAAACCCCCAGTTCCCGTGCCAGAATCTCCAGCACTCTCGGGCCGCAGAAGCCTCCCTGGCAGCGTCCCATACCAGTGCCGGCCCGGCGTTTGACCCCGTCCACCGACCGGGGCGGGATGGGGCTGTGCACCGCATCGATAATTTCTCCCTCGGTGATGGTTTCACACCGGCAGATGACCCGCCCATAGAGGGGGTTCCTTCGAATCAGCTCTGCTTTTTCTTCCGGTTTTGCTTCATTGAATCGGACATGGCGGCGGGTTTGGACATATTCTGTTTTTTTATTCAGCGTAACGGTTTTTTTCAGCAGTTCCACCGCTTCCAGGGCAATGGCGGGTGCGGCGGAGAGGCCGGGGGATTTGATGCCTGCCAGGTCGATAAAACCGGGCATGGCTTCTTCAATAATAAAATCATCCTGTTCGGCGGCGTTGGCGCGCAGGCCGGCGAAGTTGCGGATGGAGTAGCGATAGTTGATGCCCGGCACACTGCGGGTGGCGGTTTTGCGGACAAAGGCCAGACCGTCGGCGGTGGTCCCCTCCCGGTCGGCATCCTCCACATTTAAGGAGTTGGGCCCCACCAGCAGGTTGCCGTGAACGGTGGGGGAGACCAGAACCCCTTTGCCGACGGCGCTGGGGCATTGGAAGATGACATGGCTGACCAGCTTGCCCTCGGTTTTGTCCATGAGGTAATACTGACCGATGTTGGGGCGAATGGTGAAGCTGTGCGGGCAGACCATATCATGCACCCGGCCGCTGTGCACTCCGGCGGCATTGACAATGGCTTTCGTTTCAATTTCCTCCTCGCCGCAGAGGATCCTATAATGATCACCTTCACGCCGGATGCCGGTCACCTCATGGTCCAGCATCAGCTGTACCCCGTTCTGAACCGCTACCTCGGCAAAAGCGAGGCAGTATTCCCAGGGGTTGACGATGGCGGCGGAGGGGGCATACAACGCTCCTTTTACTTCGGGGCTGAGATTCGGCTCCATTTCCCTGGCTTCCTCGCCGGACAGGATCCGCATTCCTTCCACCCCGTTGGCAGTGCCGCGCTCGTACAGCTGTTGAAGGGTTTGCCGATCGGCCTCGTCAAAGGCCAGCACCAGCGAGCCGATCTGCTGATAGGGCACATCCAGCTGGGCGCAGAGCTCTTTTGCCATTTTGACGCCTTTTACATTAAGACGTGCCATCAGGGTTCCCGGCTCGGGATCGTATCCTGCGTGAAGGATGGCGCTGTTGGCACGGGTGGTGCCCATGGCCACATCATTTTCCTTTTCCAAAACGGCTACTTTCAGGTCATACTTGGACAACTCGAAGGCCGTCGCCGCGCCGATGATTCCGCAGCCGATAATGACAACATCAAACATAGGTTCCTCCTTGTGCATTGAATGCATATAAAAAGAGCAAAACAAACACAGCCCCTCGGCCGTGTCCGTTTTGCTCTCAACACTCTCAAAACGTTCACGCGATTGATTTATATCATAATTCTATACGGTTTTAAGCCGAAATTACATCCCCCAGACGCCGGCCTTGGTGGAGGAAACAGCCACTGCTCCTGCTGCCAGCGCAGCGGTGATGTCCTCTTTCTCCTCGATCAGCCCCCCGGCAATCAGGGGCATCCGCACCTGTCCGGCCAGCTTTGCGATGACCTTGGGCATCAGAGCGGGTAAAATTTCGATAAAGTCCAGATCGGGGGAAGCAGATTGCTTTTTCACATTCTCCAGCGCCATCGAGTCCAGCAGAAAAAAACGCTGAATGGTCATCAGTCCCAGCTGTTTAGCCCGTTTTAACAGGGAGTGCTTGGTGGAAATAATTCCGTCCACCTCGGTTTGACCGGCCAGAAACTCCACCGAGGCTTCGTCGGCGGAAAGCCCCCGAACCAGGTCCAGATGGACAAAGGCCACACGGCCCTTCTCCTTGACCCGGGCCACGATCTCGCCGATGGTGGTCACCGTTCCGCAGAGGATAAACACCACGGCGCAGTCGGTGGACAGGCAGAGCGGAAGGTCGGCTTCCTCCTTCACAGCCGCGATGATGGGTGATGCTTCTAACAGTGAACAAAGTTCGGCCTGATTCATTTTATTCTCCATTCTGCCGCGCTTGCTTGCGACATTGAAAGATGCTTGGCAACGCCGGGTCGTTTTTTCGATGCTCAGTCACACTGCTTTGTTTTATTTTATGATGGAATAGATCTCGCTGATATTTTCAAAAGTATATTCAGGCTTGATGTCGCTTTTCTCCCAGTCCTCGCGAGTGGTTTCGCCGCTGAAAACCAGAATCGTGGAGATTCCCGCATTGACCCCGCAGGCGATATCGGTATAGATCCGGTCCCCGATCATCACGGTTTCCTCTTTGGCATAGCCAAACTTCTGCATGGCCAGCAGCGCCATGTCGGGCTGGGGCTTGCCGATGAAATAGGGACGGCGTTTGGTGGCATTGTAGAGCGCCTCGCTGATCGAACCGCAGTCGGGCACATATCCGTAAGCGGTGGGACAGACCCAGTCGGGGTTGGTGGCCCAATAGGGAACGCCTCTGCCCAGCAAAATGCAGGCATCCTCCAGCTTTTGAAAGGTCAGCTCGGTGTCAAAGCCCATCAGAAGGCCGTCTACATCCTCCTCCAGCCGGTCGGTGACCGGAAAGCCGTTTTTTATCAGTTCGTCTTTAAAAGACCGGGTTCCCAGCGCATACAATTTTTTTCCCTTATAATGCTCTTTCAGATAGACGCAGGCCGCCATGGTGGAGGTGAAAAAGTCCTCGGCATCTGCGGGAATCCCGATCCGGTTCAGCTTTTTTACATAGTCCTCCACGCTTTTGGAGGAGTTGTTGGTGAGAAAAACATACCGCCCGCCGATTGCTTTGATTTGGTTTAAAAAGTTGAGGCAGTTGTCAAAGAGGTGGTCATCCAAATACAGAGTTCCGTCCATATCCAGCAAAAAGAGACGTTTTTGTTTCAGCGGGTGTTCCATTTGCTTCTTCCTTATCTGTTCACAAAAATAAGCAGACTTCTGCCTCAAGGCTCGTTCTGCTCTCAAGTTTTTGACGAATCTGTAATTTATTTTAGCATATTTTTATATGAAAGGCAACTGTATCGGTGCAATGGTCAATTATTGTAATAAAAAATATATGTTAATTTTTATTATAGCAGTAGCTGCAAAACCCTTACGGGCGGGGAGTATTTTGCTATTTTGTTTGAGATAAATGAAAGGTGGGTCCGGCATGAAAAAGAGGATCTGGATGCTTTTCCTCTCCCTTCTGTTTTTGAGCGGATGCGTCCAGCGCAACGTATCGGATGAGGCCGCATCCTTTGGCTTCCACGGCTGTCTACTCGGAACAATAAGGTGGTACATGAAAAGCATGAAAGCCATTCAAAATTATAATTTACGGCCCCATAACTGAGGATAATTTTAAGTGGCACCGGCTTGACATTTTAAATAAAAGTCCTTATAATATGTTAGCATGCTAACATAAAAATGAAGGGAGCGTATGGCAGATTGGAAGGCAGAAGAGTCGGCTTTGAACTGAAGGTTTTGTCCAACCTGATTCGGCGATACTTCGAATCAACCGAAACTAAGAAAAAAGTGGACAGCCTGACCGGAATGCATGGCTGGGTCATCCGTTATCTCGTTGAAAACCGGGATAGGGATGTTTTTCAGCGGGACTTGGAGGAGCAGTTTACCGTCCGCCGCTCAACTGCGACGAAGATTTTACAGCTGATGGAGAGAAACGGCTTGATTGTCCGCCGCGCAGTGGACTATGATGCCCGTCTGAAAAAGCTGGAGCTGACGCCCAAGGCCATCGAGCTTCATCAGAAAATCACAGGTGAGATGGAAGCTCTTGAAAACCTTTTGATTCAAGGGATCAGTTCTGAAGAACTGGAAGCTTTTTATCAGACTATTGATAAAATCAAGCGCAATCTCGAATCCGTTGAAAAGAAATGACATTCAAGCGACAGGAGGAACTCTATGATTAAACGTTTGGCGGGCTGCGTGCGGGAATATAAAAAGAACTCGCTGCTGGCTCCGCTCTTTGTCTCAATGGAGGTGGCCATTGAGGTCATCATCCCCTTGCTGATGGCAAGGCTGATTGACAAAGGTATTGATGCGGGCAATATGAGCTATATAGTGAAAATGGGCTTGATGTTGGTGGTGGCAGGTCTTTTTTCCCTGGCTTTCGGTGCTTTATCCGGCCGCAATGCGGCTATTGCTTCCGCCGGATTTGCCAAGAATCTGCGCCATGATATGTATGCCAGCGTTCAGCAATATTCTTTTTCCAACATTGATAAATTTTCCACCGCCAGTATTGTCACCCGGCTGACCACCGATGTGACCAACGTGCAAAATGCCTTTCAGATGATTATCCGGATTGCGGTGCGCAGCCCCGTTATGTTCATCTTTTCCATGATTATGGCATTTGGCATCCATCCCAAGCTGTCCTTGATTTTTCTTTTTGTCACGCCCTTTCTGGCTACAGGATTGGTGTTGATTATTCGGTATGCTCACCCTATTTTCGTACGGGTATTTGAAACGTATGACAAGCTGAACCGGGTGGTTCAGGAAAACCTGAGAGGAATCCGGGTGGTTAAGTCCTTTGTGCGGGAAGAGCATGAGAAGGAGAAATTCAACAAGGTCTCTCAAAGCATTTATCAGGATTTTTGCAAAGCGGAACGGTTGATTGCCTTCAACTCCCCTTTGATGCAGTTAAGCACCTATACCTGTATTATTCTCATCTCCTGGCTGGGTGCTCGGTACATTGTGGGCGGCTCATTGACCACCGGCGAGCTGATGAGTTTGATCACCTATACCACCCAGATGCTGATGAGCCTGATGATGCTCTCCATGGTGTTGGTGATGCTGATCATCTCCCGTACTTCCGCTCATAGAATCACCGAAATTCTGGATGAAACAGTGGACCTGACTAACCCTGAAAACCCGGTGTATGAAGTGAAGAACGGGGATATCTGCTTTGAAAATGTCAGTTTCAGCTATGCCAAAGACCCCAACAAGCTCTGTCTTTACGATGTCAATCTGAATATCCGGTCGGGGGAGACCGTGGGCATTATCGGCGGAACGGGCAGTTCGAAATCCAGCCTAGTTCAGCTGATTCCCCGGCTTTATGATGTCACAGAGGGGCGTGTTACCGTCGGCGGGGTGGATGTTCGGGAATATGATATCCAGACCCTGCGCAATGCGGTGGCTATGGTGCTGCAGAAGAATGTGCTGTTTTCGGGCACCATCAAGGAAAACCTGCGCTGGGGAAATGAACACGCCACCGATGAGGAAATGGTTCATGCCTGCAAATTGGCCCGAGCTGATGACTTTATCCGTTCTTTCCCCAACGGATATGATACCTATATCGAACAGGGGGGCGCGAATGTTTCAGGCGGACAGAAGCAGCGGCTTTGCATTGCCCGGGCTTTGCTGAAAAAGCCGAAGATTTTGATCCTCGACGACTCCACCAGTGCGGTGGATACCCGCACCGACGCGGAGATTCGGAAAGCCTTCCGCCAGGAAATCCCCGGCACAACCAAAATTATCATCGCTCAGCGGATTTCCTCCATTCAGGACGCTGATAAGATTGTGGTTCTCGATGGGGGCCGTATCAACGGAGTGGGTACCCATGAAGAGCTTTTAGCCACCAATCAAATTTATCAGGAAGTCTATTATTCTCAACAACAGCAAAAGGGAGGTGCCCAGCATGAGTAATAATCGTGCTCCAATGCCTCCTGCAGGCGGAATGCGTGGACCGGGAAGAGGCGGACCGGTAGGTTTTGGGGGCAAACACGCCAAGCCGGACGCAAAAACCGTTAAAAGACTGCTGTCGTATTTAGGTCAGTATAAGCTTCAGCTGGTTTTCGTCATGATCTGCATACTCTTCAGTGCCTTGGCGGGAACACTGGGCTCCATGTTTTTGAAAATTCTGATTGATGATTATATCACCCCTCTGCTCAATCAGGCGGTTCCGGATTTCAGCGGGCTGCTGAAAGCTGTTTTGACCATGGCGGGCATTTACCTGATCGGTGTTCTGTCCACCCTCAGCTATAACCTTCTGATGATTAAGGTGGCGCAGGGAACCCTCAAGCGGGTTCGTGACGGCATGTTCAGCCACATGCAGACCCTTCCGGTCAAATACTTCGACACCCATACCTTTGGCGATGTGATGAGCCATTACACCAACGACACTGACACCCTTCGCCAGATGATCACCCAAAGCCTGCCTCAGCTCTTTTCTTCCGTTATCACCATTGTTTCCGTCTTTTGCGCCATGTGCTATACCAGCATCTATTTGACGGGATTCACGCTGCTTACCATCTCCTGCTCTCTGTTTGTGGCCAAAAAGATTGGCGGCAACAGCGCAAAGTATTTTATCAAGCAGCAGCAGTCGCTGGGAAGACTGAACGGTTATATTGAGGAAATGATCAACGGCCAAAAGGTCATTAAGGTGTTCTGCCATGAGGACAAATCCAAAGAGGATTTCGACCGGCTGAACGAGGACCTTTGCTACAATGCCTCTCAAGCCAATACCTTTGCCAATATCTTGATGCCCATTCTGGCCAATATCGGCCACCTTCAGTATATCCTGCTGGCCATCGTGGGCGGCGCCCTGGCCATCGGCGGGGTGGGCGTACTGACGCTGGGAGGAATCGCTTCCTTCCTTCAGCTCTCCCGCAGCTTTACGATGCCCATCAACCAGGTTTCCCAGCAATTCAACTCCATTATCATGGCGTTTGCCGGAGCCAAGCGGATTTTTGAGTTAATGCACGAGTCTTCCGAGACGGATGAGGGTTATGTCACCCTGGTCAACGTCAAAGAGGTCAACGGCCAGCTGGTTGAAACCACCGAGCGTACCGGAATCTGGGCATGGAAGCATCCCCACAGCGACGGTACCCTGACCTATACCCGGCTGACCGGCGATGTCCGGCTGTTTGATGTGGATTTCGGGTATGTGGAAGGCAAGACGGTTCTCCATGATATCACCCTCTTTGCCGAGCCCGGCCAAAAGGTGGCCTTTGTAGGAGCCACCGGAGCGGGCAAGACCACCATCACCAACCTGCTCAACCGGTTCTATGATATTGCCGACGGCAAAATCCGGTATGACGGCATCAACATCAATAAAATCAAAAAAGCCGACCTTCGCCGATCCTTGGGTATCGTGCTGCAGGATGTCAACCTTTTCACCGGCACGGTGATGGAAAACATTCGGTACGGGCGGCTGGATGCCACAGACGAAGAATGTATCGAAGCGGCCAAGCGGGCCAATGCCCATGGATTTATCTCCAGGCTGCCCAACGGATATGATACCCTGTTGACGAGGGATGGCTCCGGTCTTTCCCAGGGTCAGCGTCAGCTGATCTCCATTGCCCGGGCGGCCGTGGCCGATCCGCCGGTCATGATTCTGGACGAAGCCACCTCTAGCATCGATACCCGCACCGAAGCCATTGTGCAGAAGGGTATGGACAGCCTGATGCAGGGGCGGACGGTATTTGTTATTGCCCACCGGCTTTCCACTATCAAAAACTCGGATGTGATCATGGTTTTGGAGAACGGCCGTATCATCGAACGGGGTAATCACGAAAAACTGATTGCCGAGCGGGGCAAATATTATCAGCTGTATACCGGCGCCTTTGAACTGGAATAACTTTATATGGAAACGGCCTTCTGCAGATGAAATGCAGAAGGCCGTTTTATTTTATCTTTATAGCTTATACACATAGACTTTACACTAATAATGTGATAATATAGTGTAAAGCATATCCAGTCTGTGACAATAAACGCCGCAAAAGCAGGTTTGATAATCATTACGAGTAAGAGGTGACAAAATGCCGACCTATATATCCCGTGACCTTGCACAGTATTTAATGTCAAAAAACAGCGAGCTGCCGGAACTTGAAATTCTGAACGCATTTCCCTATCCCATCCATATCTATGATGCCAAAGGGACATCGGCAATGGTGAACCGGGCATTTTTGGATACCTTTGAATTGTCCTCCCCGGATACCATTGTGGGGCTTTATAACCTGTTGTCCGATGCCATGATCGATTTGGCCGGAATTCGGGAATATGTGGAAAGAGCGTTCGCGGGAGAGACCATTTTTATTAAAGACTGTAAGGTTTCCGTTGAATATATACGCAAAAATCACAATATTAAACGGACCGATCAAAAAACCATGTATCAAGACATCACCTCTTTTCCCCTGCTGGATTCAAAGGGCCGGGTAAAGTTTGTGGTGGTGATGATGATCACTCAGCGGTTATACAACGAAAAAAGCGAAATCAACCGTGCGAAGGAATATATCCAAAATCATTGTGAGGAAAAATTTAGTTTAAAAAAAGTGGCAAGTGCGGCGGGGTTCAGTCCAGCTTATTTTGCCC
>JAKOTC010000180.1 GCA_029776465.1 Bacillota bacterium | reverse complement strand
TTTTGGCCTCTTCATAGCTCAGGTTTTCATGAAAGACTTTATTTTCGATATATTTTTCTGCCTGATAGCCCTTTGCAAGCCGTTGAAACACAATCTTCACCGGAAGATCTTTATGCGCCGGATTGCTGAGAATGGCTTTATAAACCCCTTGACCGAAGAATTCTTCTATTTTTACTGTGATTTCCCGCAAGATTTCATCCCCTTATCCCACATGCGGAACTTGATATATCAAAGCCTGATTATTGTAACATAAAATTCCTGTCTAAGCAAACAGGTTTTGCTTGCTTTTCAATAAACCGGGTGATAGAATGATGCTTGAACGATAAAAAATGCAAGGGAGTTCAATATATGCATACTTTTTACCAGCAAGCCCTTGGAAAGGGCGAAAATCCCTGCCGGGCCTATTTATCCTTCCTGTTGGAAAATGACCGGCAGAAGCCCCAAACTCCAAGCAATCACAGCATCTATCACGAGCTTGCCCGACTGGAGCTGGGACGGCAAGGAAAAGAGACCTCTCCCGTCAACCCGGCCTATTTCAGAAGCTCAATTGATTATATCTACACCCGTGCCGACTGCTTCGATTTTATTCTGCCCGGATTTATCTTTATGATGAAGCATTATGCCAACTCTCCCCAGCTTCCGCCCGAGCTGGCCGCCGAGGTTAAATCCATGATTCTGGGCTGCAAATACTGGATCGATGAGGGAGGCTATGAAAAAAGCCCCTGTTACTTTACGGAAAACCATCAGATGCTCTTCCACAGCAACGAGTATATGGCGGGCGAGCTCTATCCCGACGAGGTTTTTACTAATAACGGCAAAACCGGCCGCTGGCATCGGGAACATGCCCGCCCCTTTGTTCTGCGCTGGCTGGATTGGCGCTTCCGCTTCGGTTTCTGCGAGTGGTTGTCCAATACCTATTACCATGAAGACCTGCTGGCAATTGCCCCCCTGCTGGAGGCGGAGGACGAGGAAGTGCGGACCAAAGCCGCCATGGTGGCCGATTTGATCTTCTACGATATGGCGCTGAACAGCTTTAAAGGGGTGATGGGCTCCACCCACGGGCGGGCTTATTGCAACAGCATCTGCAGCAAAACGGATGGTTCTTATGTGCTGAGGGCGTTGTTTTTGAACCAGGGAGACCTGCCGCTGGTTCAAAACTCGGCAGCGGTGCTTCTCTCCATTCTCAATTACAAGGCTCCCTCCCCCATTTTCAAGGCCGCTCAAGCCGAACAAACGGAAAGCCGTTTCTGCATGAGCCTGGATCCCGAAGAGGGCAAGGCGCTGGGAGTCGACCCCAAAGACCCCGACAATGTGACCCTATACTGGGGAATGGAAGCTTTCTCCCATCGGCTGGTGGTGGACAACACCCTCGCCGTCAAGTCCAACCCGGATTATTACCTGAAAGAACGGGTTCGGGCCTATAAAGAGTATTTTGACCTCTGTGACGCAGCGGGCGTTAAAACCCAGGATGACATCGACTATACCTCCATGCCCAAGGTGAATATCTACACCTATAAAACCAAGGACTATATGATCAGCTGCGCGCAGGACTATAAAAAAGGACGTTTCGGCTTCCAGCAGCATATCTGGCAGGCTTCCCTGGGCGGACAGGCCATTGTCTTTACCAACCACCCCGCCACGAGGG
>JAKOTC010000179.1 GCA_029776465.1 Bacillota bacterium | reverse complement strand
CGACGTTTCGGGGGCAGACCTGCCTCCATTTTTGCTTGCATTCTATTGTAGCGGCTTACCCAGTTCTTAATCTGCTCCTTCTCCAATCCCAGAGCGTCTGCTATCTCCTGCCTCGTCTTTCCTGATTTTCGCATCTCAATAATTAGTCCTTCGAGCGCTCGGATGTTTGTCCATTTCATCTTGCTCATACAAATACCCCCTGATGTAGTTCTATTTTCCTACATCAGGGGGCTCTTTGTCTATTATCCGTTTTTACTGGTTCGGTTCATTCTTTGGGGGAGCTTCATTTCTTATTCGTTATTCTTAATTCTTCAAACTCTGAATCGGGGCCGGAATCCGTCCGCCGCGGCCAATGAAACGGGCGGGGGAGTAACGGCTGATTTCCATCACCGGGCCGCTGCCCCAGAGACCGCCGAAGGCCAGCTCGTCTCCGACCTGCTTGCCGATGGCGGGGATGACCCGGACAGCCGTGGTTTTGGAATTGATGACGCCGATAGCGGCTTCGTCGGCAATCAGAGCCGAGATAACCTCGGCAGGGGTATCGCCGGGAATGACGATCATATCCAGTCCCACCGAGCAGACGGCGGTCATGGCCTCAAGCTTTTCCAGCTTCAGCGCACCGCAGCGAGCCGCATCGATCATGCCCGCATCCTCGCTGACCGGGATGAAGGCGCCGGATAGGCCGCCCACATGGGAGCTGGCCATGATGCCGCCCTTTTTCACCGCGTCGTTGAGCAGAGCCAGCGCGGCCGTGGTGCCACAGCCGCCGCAGCGTTCCAGACCCATCTCCTCCAGAATATGGGCCACCGAGTCGCCAATGGCAGGGGTGGGAGCCAGGGAAAGGTCGACGATGCCAAAGGGCACGCCCAAGCGGCGGGCCGCCTCGGTGGCCACCAGCTGACCCACCCGGGTGATTTTAAAGGCGGTTTTTTTCACGATCTCGGCCACTTCGGTCAGATCACAGTCCCCGGCTTTTTTCAGGGCGGCCTGAACCACGCCGGGGCCGGATACGCCCACGTTGATGACGCAGTCGGGCTCGCCCACGCCGTGGAAAGCGCCGGCCATAAAAGGATTATCCTCCACCGCATTGGCGAAGACCACCAGCTTGGCGCAGCCGAAGCAGTCCTGATCTTTGGTGGCCTCGGCGGTTTGCTTGATGATTTTTCCCATGAGAGCCACCGCGTCCATATTGATGCCCGCACGGGTGGTGGCCACGTTGACCGAGGAACAGACCAGCGTGGTGGAGGCCAGCGCCTCGGGAATGCTGTTAATCAGGGCCAGATCGCCCTTGCAGAAGCCCTTGTGCACCAGCGCCGAATAGCCGCCGATGAAGTTGACCCCGGTGGATTTACCCGCTTTCTCCAGGGTGAGGGCCAGCTTTACCGGGTCCCCGTTTGCGGCCAGCATGCTGATGGGGGTGACGGAGATGCGTTTGTTGATGATGGGCACGCCGTATTCCTTGGAGATCTCCTCAGCCACTTCCACCAGCCGTTTGGCCGAGGTGGTGATTTTGTCATAGACCGCCGCGCAGGTGGCGTCCATGTCGCTGCGGATGCAATCCGTCAGGCTGATGCCCATGGTGACGGTTCGGATGTCCAGATTCTCCTTCTGGATCATCGAGATGGTTTCCAATATATCATGGATGTCCCGTTTATTCATTCTCATGCTACCTTTCGAGTTAATGGGAGTATGCGTCTTTAAATGCGGTGCATGGAATTAAAGATATCCTCATGCATCACATGGATGACCTGACCGATTTCAGCGCCCAGCGCCTTCATTTGGTCGGAGAGTTCGCCCACCGAAATCGTGCTTTTTTCCAGATCCACCAGCATCAGCATGGCAAACAGGTCGCCCAGGATGGATTGTGTCACTTCGGTGACGTTGATATTGTGAGAGGCGCAAATGCTGGAAACCTTGGCCAAAATGCCCACGGTGTCCTTGCCCAAAACGGTGATCACAGCTTTCATGATATTGCTCCTTATCGGTTTTACTGTTGGAAAGGCTTGCTATCATTGCGATTGGTACTATTTTATCATATCTCCGGGAAAAATAGAAGCCGAAAATATGCACTAAAGTGCACCGCGGAAAAGGTCTTTTCAAGTATTGTTGTACATTGGTCGGCAGAAGGATGGGACGCAGGGCAGCGACTCTATAAAAATCAGCATTTTTTCCTTTAAAACGGCGAATGTAAAGCTCTGCTTCGTTGACCGGTAAAGCGGTGTATGCTATAATAAGTGTATTAATGTCAGCACTGAAATTTATGACGCCCCCGTCTTCTGACGGCTTGGGCGCCGAGCCGTGGAAAAACGGAGATTTATATTTTAAGATTGTGAAAGGCCTGATTGAATGAACAGAACCGAAATTGCAAAGCTGTATGCTTTGGCCGGAGAGTTTGCCGGAAAAGAAATCACGGTTTGCGGATGGATTCGAACCTTTCGGGAATCGAAAGGGATCGCTTTTATCGAGCTGAACGACGGCAGCTGTTTTAAGAATCTGCAGGTTGTCATCGAAGAATCCACTTTGGAAAACTATAAAGAGATTACCCGCCAGAACATTGGCGCAGCCCTGTTGGTGGTGGGAACGCTGGTG
>JAKOTC010000178.1 GCA_029776465.1 Bacillota bacterium | reverse complement strand
AGGAAAATATCCAGATGACCAAATAGCAGCCTGCCGTTGAAGCAATCAATAAAAGAGGAGATATCTCAAAATAAGCGACTCCGTTGGAAAATCTCATGCCCGCCGGCGCAGCAAAAATCCAAACTAAAAGCAAAAGCCCCGCCAGCGCAAAGGATAAACCCAAAAAGGATGCGCAAAGTTTGGCAAACATTCTCAGGCTGGTGCTGCCGAAAACCACTGCAACCATCGATCCTGCCAATATTACTTTCACAACAATATTCTCCAAAAAGCCCATGGAGGGAAAAAACATCAGGATGGCATAAAACCCTCCAAGAAAGGCACCCAAAAGAATCCGATACAACCTCGGCCTGATGGTGCAGATCCGTCCGGTAGCGGCCAGCAGCAGATAATTGATATATACGTTAAGTATGAACAATTCATCAATATAGATCGTCTGCAATGAACTTCCCACCTTTGCACAGGATAATCTTCCTCGCTATATGTGAAGGACTGGCTTGCCCGGTATTGTAATTATATCGGACATGCGAGGAAAATTATGTCAAATGAAGCGAAAAAATATTTTATATCCTTGCCGTATTCGGTCAATTTAAGGTCTTGTCCTTAAAATTGTGGAGATTCCCCCGCTGAAATCTGTCAATTATTCTGTTGAATTTCTAAGAATTATTTTAACAAATGCCTGTTGTGATTGTGCGAGAGTTAGTTGATATTTCCTCCGCGGTTATGTTATAATAAGCCAAATGGGGGATTTAGAATGATCGTACTGGGTATTGATCCCGGATATGCTACCGTTGGTTATGGGATTTTACAATATGAAAAAAACCGTTTTACGCCTTTGGCATTTGGCGCCATTACCACCCCGGCCGGCCTTCCCTTTTCACGGCGGCTTGAGATGATTTATGATGATATAAATAAGCTGATTGAAAAATTTTCACCCGATGTTTTATCCATAGAGGAATTGTTCTTTACCACAAACGCCAAGACCGGAATCGCTGTGGCGCAGGCCCGGGGGGTTATCCTTCTAGCTGCTCAGAAAGCGGGAATTCCCTGTTTTGAGTATACCCCTCTTCAGGTAAAGTCGGCCGTCACCGGTTACGGAAAAGCGGAAAAAAAGCAGGTGCAGGAACTGACCAGATGTATTCTGGCATTGGACAAGGTGCCCAAACCCGATGACACCGCCGACGCGCTTGCCCTTGCCATCTGCCACTGCCACAGTTCCGGGTCGGCACTGTCGGCTTTGTATGCAGGATTGAAATAGGGGGTCGCCATGTATTACAGTTTAAGAGGGACTCTTCTGCAAAAGGGTCCAGGCTTTATTGCCGTGGAGTGCGGCGGGGTCGGATACCGCTGCGGGGTTTCCATGAATACGCTGCAAAAAATGCCTTCCGTGGGAGAATCCATATTTGTATATACCTTTCTCCAGGTTCGAGAGGATGCTCTGGATTTATTCGCTTTCTTCTCCGAGGAAGAATTGAACTGCTTTAAAATGCTGATTTCCGTTTCCGGAGTAGGGGGGAAAGCCGCCCTTTCCATCCTTTCCGATCTGTTGCCCGAACAGCTTGCGGTCTGTGTGGTATCGGGCGACTATAAAACCCTGCAAAAATCCCAGGGCATCGGGGCAAAACTGGCCCAGCGGATCGTTCTGGATCTAAAGGACAAGTTGGGCGGCGTCACCGCGGAAACACAGAATATAACCGCCGCGGTCCAGACGGGTTCTGTAACCGAAGAAGCCATCAGTGCGCTGGTGGTGCTTGGCTACAGCCGTGCCGAGGCGGCATCCGCCGTGGCCGGACTGGACCCCAGCCTTTCTGTGGAAGACCTGATTAAGTCTGCCTTGAAAAAGCTGACAGCCCGGTCAATGAGATAAACACCTATTTATTGGGTATAAAAGTTAACCATGCAGTAAAGTCAGCGTTTTGATTTTTGGTGAAAGGGTGCATGAAGATGAAAATTTATCCTCATCCGGTGAATCCCCAGGATTACCCCGCCTATCACATCCGGTTCGCAAAAGCAGTTACTCGTGAGGATTTGGACAACCGTATCGGATTCACTACACTTCGCATCTTTACGATTCAGGACAATAAGCTCGTGGACTTTCAACGGGATTTGGATATTTATACTCTTGAACATGAACTGGGCCAAATCATCTGGCCGGTCTATCCCACTCTTTTTGCCGAAAACTTCGGCGAGCTGGTGGAAGAGATCGCTGCTCGAGGGCTTTGGCTTTATGATTTCTGGGGTTATGTGCCCGGGTCTCAGCCCGCGCCGGGCAGCATCTGGGGCGAGTATTCTCCGCCGGCAGAAGCTTACCGATGCCTGAAAGAAAAGCTGGGGCCCCGTTTTATGGGCTTTAATAACGGGGAGCAGGACGGGCGTTATATGTCCTACGCCTCCCGGCAATGTCCTGCGCCCTTAAACCGCACCAAACAATATGCCGCTTTCCAGGCTCACTTTGAAAAGCTGGGAAATCATCTGCACAATAACCTCTCTGTACTGGCCTCGCTGACCTTCCTTCACCCTTTTGCCAAGGAAGGCAACACCATCCTGCTGGGCGCCGAAACCGGACAGGCCTTACCCTGCGCCAACATGTGGTACTCCTTTATCCGGGGAGCGGGAAAGCAGTATGGTTTGATATGGGTCGGCAATGCCTCAATCTTCAATCGCTGGGGGTATAAATGCTATGAGGGTATGAACGATGAAAGCGGATATGAGGTTGGTCCCCTGGCCGGAACCAGCCTGAGTCTTTTGCGCCGGTTGTTGTTTGTGGAATACATGTACAACTCGGATATTCTCGGTTTTGAATCCAGTTGGATTATAGAGGACAACACCGAGAAACGGCTGTCAGCCCAGAAGACCGAATACCAGTCTGCCAAAGAGGTGCATCTCTCCCCTGTGGGAAAAATTCAGCAGCAGATGGTTCGCTATGTGAAAGAAAAGGGGCGACCCGGAATTTTACATACCCCGGTCACCATCTATCTTGACTTTTTTTCAGGCTGGGTGCCTGCCCGCCACCTGTATAGCGATCGGTTGTATGAGGTTTGGGGAAGCAGCCCCTATTCCATGGGAGATCATCAGCTTCATACCCTTTTTGAAATGCTTTACCCCGGCTATGAAGACGCGGGCTTCTTCCGCAGTGAGCGCGGATTTTTAACCCCCACTCCCTATGGCGACATCGCTGATGTTACCTCCTCAGACACTTCGGCAGAAAATCTCAACCGTTATAATCTGGTTTTCGTATTTGGCCAGACTCAGTTGGATTACGAGTCCTTTTATAAGCTGCGTAAGTTTGCCATGCAGGGCGGCCATGTGGTGTTGACCATTGAAAAATTGCTGGAGGCCGATTGGGACATCACCCCTGTGCTTCAAACATTCGGCATCCTTGAAATCGGCAAAAAACAGATTCTCTGCACCCCCGAGGTTGAAGTGGGTGGCAAAGCTATAAAATCTGCGTCATTTGAGCTGGTCGAGGTTCTGCCTGCCCAAACCGCCGTCCTGGAGGCAACCGCAGGCGGAAAGCCTTATATTCTCACGCAGCCTTGCGGCAAGGGAAAGATAACCCTTATCTGCAGTCCTTACGGATTGGAGAAAAACCCCTATTTTGATCCCCATGTTAAAAACGAAACCAATCGGATTATTCAGCCCCCCTATCAATTCCAACCGGGCGTTAAAGCTTACCTGGAGACTTTATTGCTCAGCCAGCTGCTCTTCCGGGTCAACAATCCCCTGCTACAGTTTATGGTTAACATCAAATCCGAGCGGGAATATCTGCTTTTGGTGGTCAATAACACCCACAGCCCTCAGCGGTTTGATATTATGGACGGTGCCTTGCAGGTCAGCCGGATTCATCAGGAGACTCTCCCTTCAGTCCCTCATGAGGAACCGGGATGGCTGCCACAATCTCAATGGCTGGAGATTCCCGCCTCAACCGGTTCCGGAAAATACGAGGTCGCAGCCGGCGACTATTGCCTTTTCCATATTACCGCTCAAACTGCCGCGGTTTTAATGGAACCCGCTCTTCCCTCCGGACCGAATGAAAAACTCTATATTGCCATTGATACCCCTTCGGTGAAGGAATATCTGCTTGCACACCCCAGCTTTTCCAACTATTTCGGCGGTGTCAAGATTCCCGCCTCCGCTTTAGAGCGATTGGACGAGAAAACCGTTCAGGCGGAAGCTCAATGGGTTAAGCGGCAAAAGGTTGATGTGATGGTTGACTTCACTGGCCTGTTGGATCACTATCCCAACATATCTCTGCTGTATAATATCCCCGGCAGGACTGAGGAAGGGCTGAATCGCATCCGTTCCATCCTCCATAAAGCCGAATATTACAGCACCACCAAAGCCATTCTCAGTTTTCAACGCCATGCCGAAAATGCCCTTTCAATAGAAAAAGCGGAAGAACACTTCCGCCGTGCCCTGACGGAAATCGCCGCCATGGCTGAAGAAAAAGGCATTACTCTTTATCTGCAGAACAGCCGTTCCCTGAAAGAGCATACAAGCTTTTCCACCTTTAAAGAGGCACGAGAAACGGCCCAGCAGCTTGGTTTCAAATCCGCGCTGAATGTGGGGCACAGCCTTGCCCTGGGTGAAAACCTTGAAACCGCCGCGCCGGATGGAATACTGCTGAATGCCCCCATGAAAGATGTTTTCGGACAGATGACCGATGCCCACCTGCCCATTTATCAATCGGAATATAAAGACGAGCTGAAGAAATGGGCTTTCCGCTCCGCAGATTTTATCTGCCTGGATTCGGTATATGAAAGCTGGAACCAAACGGCGATGGATTTGGAAGTCTTGCTTGAAGCAGGGCATCAATAAACACAGAAAGGAATTTTATATGAAATTCTGCTGGTCAACGATTGCGGTCAAGGATATGGACACATCCCTTGATTTCTATCAAAACATTGTGGGCCTACCCCTTCAAAACCGCTTTATGGGCGGTCCCGGCATTGAAATCTGCTTTTTGGGGGAGGGTGAGACTAAAATTGAATTGATTTGCTCTGAGAACCACCAAGCTCTCGGAAACATTGAAGGAATTAGTTTAGGGTTTGTGGTGGACTCTTTGGAAAAGATGATGGACTTTGTGCGAGAAAAAGGAATCCCCATCCACGGCGGTCCCTTCCAACCCAACCCTCATATCCGATATTT
>JAKOTC010000177.1 GCA_029776465.1 Bacillota bacterium | reverse complement strand
GGTGACCAATATGATTTCAGCATCGGGCAGGAGGTTTCGAATCAGCAGCGCATCCTCCAGACGGGCGCAGACATACCGCTTTACCCCCATCCCGGCCAGCGTTAGCACCAGCCATTCGGTTCCCAATCCATAACCGTTTGCCTTGATCATAGGCATGACAAGGCTTGTCCCGCAAAGCTGCTGGAGGCGGGAAAGATTGTTTTGTACCTTTGCTTTTTCAACGACCAAAACGGCCATGACAGTTCAAGCCTTTCGTTTACATTTGGTATATGTTGTTTATAATTATACGTTTTCGCTGCTTTCGGTTTTCTTTTCCCCTTCGCCGTGTCCGCGGGATTTTGAGCCTGACAGGCTTCTGCGGAGGGCGCCGAGCTTCTTTTTGCCGGCCATCAGCAACTCCACCAGTTTGTTGACACCGGGTCGGAGGATGAGATTGAACTCCCCGCAGAATTCGGTGAGTTCACCGGAGAAGCCTTTTTTAAAGCGATAAAGTCCATAGAGAGGATTGTCCTCAGACAGATCACCGGACACTCCTCGAAAATCGTATATTTTACAGCCGCTTTGAATCGCCCAGCGGATCATCTCCCACTGAAGCAGATAGTTGGGCATTTTGTTTCGATAGTTGTTATCCGAAGCGCCGTAAAGATACCAGGTTTTATCCCCATACTGTATCGGAATGGTTCCCGCAATGGGGGTTCCCTCATAATAAGCCATATACAGCCGGGCATGGGGGCCCATGGCTTTCAGCAGCCCTTCGAAATAAGATTTGGGCCGGGTGGCAAAACCGTCCCGTTCACCGGTGATTTTCATCAGCCGAGTAAAATCCTCCAGCGCTTCAAGGCTGCATACCCGAACTTCCACGTTGTTTTTCTGGGCAACCCGAATGTTGTAACGGGTTTTGCTGTGAAATTGGGCAAACACCTCGTCTTCGGTTTTGCCCTCGATATTCAGGCGAAAGACGAACCGGGGCTGAACTCCTTCGAAATTTTTGCCGTCGCCAAAGAGAGTAAACCCCAGCTCCTTCATGGTTTCGATAAAATCGGTATTGGAATGGGGGATGTCCGGGTCGATTTTCAATAAATATCCGCCGCATTCCCTGGCGGCAGCCTTGGCCTTTTGAATCAGGGCAGAGAGGGTTTCCCGATCGGAGGGATCGCAAACGGGACCCCGGGGAGCATACATCAGTGAAAAGGGCAGGCCGGGCACCTTGCGTATCAGGATGGACAACGCTCCGGTGATTTCGCCTGTGGTGTTTTGGGTATATACCAGTTTGCGAGTCCAGTTTTTTTTCACCGCTGCCCATTGGGCGGACTGGCAGAAATGGCCCTTTGGGTGGTTTTGGATGAACTCCTCAACACGTTGTAATTGATGATTTTGTCCTTCGAGGCGCTGTTCCAAAACAATCCGACCTTCCATAAAATAATCGATATTATGATACCATTTTTCCCTTTCTGTGTCAAACAAATACTGCTGCCGCAGGCCAATTGGGGGATTTTTCTTGAATCGTTTTTATGGCTTAACAGAGGGCACTGAGAAGCCTCGAAAGTAAAAGGACGAAAAAAAGATAAAACTTTTGTGAATTTTGGTGTTGACAAAGGGGGGCGTTTTGTGTATAATAAGCAAGCAGCCGCAAGTTAGAAGCCAACTGCTAAAAGCCAACTTCTTAGGGGTATAGCTCAGCAGGTAGAGCAGCGGTCTCCAAAACCGCGTGCCGTGGGTTCGATTCCTACTGCCCCTGCCAAAACGGGCAGCGGACCCAAAGCCGCTCCCATATGCTGATATAGCTCAGTAGGTAGAGCGCATCCTTGGTAAGGATGAGGTCTCCGGTTCAAATCCGGATATCAGCTCCATAATCAGTCAACCGCCGAAAGGCGGTTGATTTTTTGTTTGTCAAGCTGAACGAACGAAACAGAGCCATGGATTTTGGCGCATATAAACGGTGAAAGCAAATGCCCCGGATTTTTGTAATACTATGTGTATTTGTCTGATAATCCGGACAGTCTATTGATATCTTACAAAAAAATTTTTTTCAAGTGCATAATATTTCATGTTTCTTCTTCTTGTCAAAATGAGTTGATTGGGTTATAATATAGTCAATAAATTCACAGAAATTCCGGTTGGGCAAATCGATCGTTCGGCGATGATCTGTTTCAAGATTTGATGCTTAGGGTGGAGGCTTCGCTTGAAGCTACCACCCTTTATCGTATCGAGGATTCTGCCTGCCGATGATGGAAAGGAGATGAACAAAATGGAAATGAGCGTTTTGGAAAGCGTGTATATGGCCGGGATCATGATGGTAATTGTTTTTTTAGGTTTGTTTGCCTTGTATGGTTGCATTCAATTGTCAACCTGGATTCTTGGAAAAATTTCAAAACAACAGAAGTGAATTCCCCGGCTTTTGTCCTATGAGAAAGGGTTCTGTATGAAAGGAGAAAGACATGTTTATTGAAGCACTTAAACAGCTTTGGGAATCATCCGGGTTTGTGGCCCTTACCCCGCAGCATCTTATGATGATTCTCGTTGCTCTCATCTTGATTTATTTGGCTATCGTCCGCCAGTTTGAGCCGCTTCTTTTGCTGCCCATCGCTTTCGGCGTACTTCTCGCCAATCTGCCTCTTGCAGAATTGATGGCCGAGCCCCCCAGCGCCACCGAAGCAGGCGGTTTGTTATATTATCTCTACCTGGGTGTAAAAAAGGGTATCTACCCGTCCCTGATCTTCCTGGGCATTGGCGCCATGACCGATTTCGGACCCCTGATTGCCCGCCCCAGCAGTTTGTTTATGGGAGCCGGCGCTCAGTTTGGCATCGCGGCTGCCGTTGTTCTGGCTAAGGCCTTAGGCTTCTTGCCCAATGAAGCGGCCTCCATTGCCATCATCGGCGGCGCCGACGGCCCCACCGCAATTTATCTGACCACCAGATTGGCCCCCGAGCTTTTGCCCGCTATTGCCATCGCGGCCTACTCCTACATGGCGTTGATTCCCTTGATTCAGCCTCCCATTATGCGCCTGATGACCACCAAAAAAGAGCGGGAAATTAGCATGACGCAGCTTCGTGAAGTCTCCAAGCTGGAAAAAATCTGCTTCCCGATTCTGGTCACCATCCTCTGCGTGTTGCTGCTGCCCTCGGTAGCACCGCTGATCGGCATGCTGATGCTGGGCAATCTCTTCAGAGAGTCCGGTGTGGTTGGCCGTTTGTCGGATACCGCTCAAAATGCCCTGATTAACATCGTCACCATCTTCCTGGGATTGACGGTCGGCGCGACTGCGAAGGCGGAAACCTTCTTGCGTCTCGGCACTTTGAAGATCATCGGATTGGGATTGCTGGCCTTTATCTTCAGCACTTTCGGCGGTCTCCTGCTGGGTAAG
>JAKOTC010000176.1 GCA_029776465.1 Bacillota bacterium | reverse complement strand
TTCCCAATCTTCGTATTTGCTTGGGAATTTATCGAAACCAAAATTCATATCACTCATATATTTATTCTCCTAATGAAGTTATATTGTAGGGATTCGTCCCAATGAATGAGTATTTACGGTGAGTGAGTTAGAAACGGAGGAATTATAAAGCTGACATCAAAGCAGGGAACCCCTGCACGCCATTATATGTCGGAGGTGGGTGACTGTGTTCCTGAAAAATTTTTATTCATTATGTGGGCGGGTGCAAGGGGGACGGCTTTTCACCCCCGATTTTTTACCTCTTGGCGGGTGAAAACCACCTCATGGCCAAAAGCACTTTTCAAATCGGAAGAGAGCATCTATAATACAATCAGTGGGGTGATGGAGTGAAAGTTCGTATTGAGCTGATTGAGGATCTTTCCGAGGAAGAAGTCATCATTCGCTGCGGCCGGGTGGATGATACGATTCAGAAAATCCAGCAGTACATCCAAGAGTTGAGGGCTTCGAAGCCACAGCTGACCTTTTATAAAGACAATCAGGAATTTTACTTTCCGGTGGACCAGGTGCTGTTTTTCGAAACGGAAGGGGAGTTTGTCTATGCCCACACGGCAAAGGACGCCTTTCGCATCAAATACCGCCTTTACGAGCTGGAGGAAATGCTGCCCCGGCATTTTGTCCGCTGCTCCAAATCCACCATCGTCAACAGCCGGCAGGTGATTCCATCACCAAAAACCTCACTTCCTCCAGCCTGGTCACCTTTATGAACACCCACAAGCGTGTTTATGTCTCGCGAAACTATTATCATCAATTGCGTCAGCAGATTCGAAAGGAGTAAATATCATGAAAAATTCCAAATGGTTATGGGGCATCTTTTTTGTGCTGGCCGCGGTTTTTCTGGTCGCCTCTCAGATGGTCTCGTTTGTCAAAATCAGTTTCTGGAGCATTCTCGGCACTCTGCTGCTGGCGGTCATTATGATTAAAAGCATTGCCGGCCGAAATTTTTTCGGAATCTTTTTTTCCTTGGCGTTTCTTTATAAGATTTTCTGCCAGCCCCTGGGCTGGGTGGACATTTCCCTCTGGATCCTGATGGCGGCCGCCGCTTTGGCCAGTGTTGGCTTCAGCTGGATCTTCGACGGCCATCCCCCCAAGAGCTGGAACCATCATAAACGACACTCTATCAGTCAAACCATCGACAATAATGATGACAACAGCCCCTATGCAAAAGTCAGCTTTGGCTCCTCCACCAAATACCTGCACTCCTCCGCTCTGACCAGGGGACAGTTTTACACCTCCTTCGGCTCTCTGGAGATATTTATGGACCAGGCCCAGCTAAGCCCGGAGGGCGCCGAGCTTTATGTCAGCTGCAGCTTTGGCTCCATTGAAATATATGTCCCCCGCCACTGGCAGGTGGTCAGCAAGGTCCAAGCCACTCTGGGCTCCGCCGAAGTGGTTGGTCACCGGGAAGTTCAACCCGATTCCCCTGTGCTGACGGTGAAGGGCAATGTGTCCTTTGGCTCGGTTGAAATCAAGTATGTTTAATGCTTTATCAATAAACCACGGATTTTTACCTCAATTAACTTCTTAGGGTTGAAATCCGATATGTTTGATGCTTTAAAAC
>JAKOTC010000175.1 GCA_029776465.1 Bacillota bacterium | reverse complement strand
GCATCTTGGCATCACAGTCCAGAATGTAGTCGTTTTGAGTCTCCAGCACGGCCAGTGTGGTCACCAGCTGCTGGTTAGTGGTAAGCTGTTCACTGCGCTTAATGCCAAAGCTGGCCTCGAAGCTGCCTGTAAAACCAATATCCATTTTCACACCCGCAACAGCGGCAATGTCGTGGGAATATTGCTTGGTGGAATTGGAGGCAAAGGTGTGGCCGATCACCGATTTGGAACCGTTATAATCAATATAGATCAAATCTTCGGCCGCCAGCGTGTTGGTATCGATAATCGGATGGCTGGATTTGATATCTTTATAATTAAAAAAGTCCGATTCAAGGATGTTGTATCCATACCCCAACCGTCCGCCGTAGGTTTTTACCGGGCCGCCTGATGTTCCCAGCATTCCATCGGCAATTTCCTGTTTTTCAGCCTCGTCGATAATTTCCTCATCCCTCTGGATCTCCTCATCCTCACCATTCGGCGTCACAGCTTGCAGCAAACCGTCTTCCGACGAAACATTCGAAGCGCTGCCGGTACAGGCCGTCAGGGACAAAGCGACCATCAGGGATGCGAGAATTAAACTGCCATACTTACGTAATTTCACCCTTGTAAACCTCCCTTAAACAACTGTTTTGAGATGCAAAACTGCGGTTCGATTTCTGCCCTAACAGACCTCTCCAAGTTCTTCTTGTAAAAAGATTGAAGTCACGGTATAATAAAGGATAGAATGAGTGACCGCAATTCAGTGACTTTGGTCAATGAATAAAGTCATTATACATTCTTTTCTCTGATTCGTCAATAAGGGAGATTTATTTTATGTCGAATAAAAGCGTTGTCAGTCGAAAAGAAAAGGCAGAACAAACCAGACAAAAAATTTATCAAAGCGCCGAAGAGCTTTTTTATCGGCATGGCTTTGATGAGGTTAATGTGGATAACATCGTCCGCCATGCGGGAGTGGCCAAGGGCAGCTTTTATGTCCATTTTGAGTCAAAGAACGCTCTGATTGCCACCCTGATTCAGGATTACGTCGACCGGGTGGATATGAAATATCAAAGCTATTTGGATACATTTTCTCCCGAGGAACCCGCCGACAAAATTCTGCTCTCCTTAGTTAAAAAAATCGCCGAGATCCTGGAAAGAGATATCGGGGTAGCCAGCATGAGAAATCTCTACAGGGTTCAGCTTTCCGGTGAACTTGACACCCGGCCGGTCAAGGGGTATAGCCGGGATTTATATAAAATGCTGCGCGAAGTGGTCGATCGGGGTCTGACGCAAAAAATCTTCCACTCTGCCCTCCCCGCCGAAGAGCTGACCCGTCAGCTACTTATGGCTTATCGAGGCCTGACCTATGAATGGTGCATCCGTTATCCGGATTATAATCTGGAAGAAGAAGCTGTCCGCCACTTCGAGCTGCTCCTGAAGGGGATTTTAGTATCTGACGGAGACAAGCCCTGAACAGATTTAACGCCGATAATACGCTAAATAATTGCTGCATCAAGCGCAGCACAAACCGGTCCTGCAATCTGCTTGAGAATATGACAAAATGAGGAATGCATATGAAATGTTCGCTCTGCGGAACGAAACTTAAAAAATCCGATGCCTTCTGCTCTGTCTGCGGCGCAAAAGCCGATGCTTCATCAGGCCCCGTTTCCAGCCCTTTCGAATCACCGTCCACATCTCAACCATCTGCCTTAATGCCCGAAAAACAACTTCCCCGTTCCGGCAAAAATTTTATGGTTCGACAAATCCGCAAAGCCAAAGGATGGCGAGTCTTTCAGTTCGGCCTGCCCCTGATTCTTATCAACACCCTAATGCTGATCAGTTTCTTCAACCTCACCGCAGAGGAGAAAGTCAGCTCAACCGACGTTGTGTTGGCTGTTTTGCCAACCGTGATATTACTTCCTTTTTTCCTCTATCATTTATTCGGACTTATCCATCCTCTCGGCCATCCCGTGTTTACAGCTTGCCCCATACGGGACCCCTCAAGAAATCTGCAAGCGGGTAGATGAAGAAATCGGTGATATCCAGAAAATCGGGAAACGAAACCTGGTTTCACCGAACTTTTTCTTTCTGCGTTCACCCGGCCGTTTTGACGCGGTTTTGCAGCAGGATATCGTCTGGGTCTATGTCCAACAGCGGCTTAAGTTCACCCGCATCTTTTTAATCTTCTTCTACTTCAAAGTTTTCGAGGATGTGGTATTGGTTGATTATAACCGAAAAGCCCATGTATTTCGGTTCAACTCCCGCAGGGAAACCGAAGAAAATATTCAGGCTATTTTAGAGCGCCTTCCTTTTGTGCTGCTGGGTAAAGAAGAAGATAACGAAAAGACAGTAAAAGAAAAAGCCGAGGAGCTTCACCAATATATCCTCTACAAACGCACCCATTCTGAGGATGAAAATCAGCAGGAACCGGATGAAGTGTTGGAAAACACAGCGCAACCCGCTTATGAATGAACCAATCCCGCCCCCGCCGGGGCGGGCATTTCTATTTCAGAGCTTTTAGCCTATTGAGCAAAATGGAAACATCTGTCGCACTCCACTGTTATTTTTGCTTGTTTTTCCCTTTAAATCATGGTATAATAAAATATTAATAAAAAATCTGTCTAATTCAAAACAATAAATAAAAATTATGAAAGGACGCCGATATGATTACCAGAGAGGATGTCAAACGGGTCTGTGAACTGTCCAAGCTGACCCTGTCTGAAGAGGAACTGGACGGGATGCTGGCCGATATGGAGGCCATCGTTGCCTTTGCCGATACCATCAACGCCGTTGAAATCGACGAGGAAGGACTCCCCCCGTTTCAAACCATCCAAAACGCCTTCCGTCCCGATGAGGTAATTCCCTCCCTACCTCCTCAGGAGATTCTGAAAAATGCCGACGGTGGCGAGAACGGCTATTTTGCCGTGGGCAAAACCTTTTAAGCTTTTATCACTGATTCTGATTCAGGAGCTCTGCTGCAACGCGGGTAGTGATTCGATTTCGTGCAACCAAAACGCGAAAGGCAGCAAGTTCCATCCCGAAAGGATGTTAAATTTCTATGTCTGTATCCTCCCGAATCCGTGGCCTGCATGAACTGCTGGCCGCCAAAAAAATATCCGCCGCCGAACTGACCAAAGCCTATCGCTCTGCCATTGAAAAACATAACGAGGCTCTGGGTGCTTATGTTTCCACCAGCTTTGAAACCGCCGAAAAGGCTGCCGAACAGGCTGATAAAAGAATCGCCCAAGGGGATGAACTTCCTCTTCTGTGGGGCATTCCCATGGCGCTGAAGGACAATATTTCCACCACCGGGCTTTCCACCACCTGCTGTTCAAAAATCCTCTCCGGCTACACCCCCATCTATGATGCCACTCTCTGGGAACGACTGAAGGCACAAGGAGCCGTGCTGCTGGGAAAGACCAACATGGACGAGTTTGCCATGGGCTCCTCCACGGAAACCAGTTGTTATTTCCCCGCCCGCAATCCCCATGATCCCACCCGTGTGGCCGGCGGCAGCTCGGGAGGGTCAGCTTCATCGGTGGCAGCCAACCTTGCCGCCTATTCCATCGGATCGGACACCGGCGGTTCCATCCGCCAGCCCGCCTCCTTCTGCGGCATCGTAGGCTTTAAACCCACCTATGGACGGGTTTCTCGTTACGGTCTGATCGCCTACGCCTCCAGCCTGGATCAAATGGGCCCCCTTGCCCCCACGGTGGAGGATGCCGCGATTATATACTCGGCCATTGCCGGGTATGACCCC
The DNA here is from genome assembly GCA_029776465.1 of Bacillota bacterium. GTDB lineage: Bacteria > Bacillota > Clostridia > Oscillospirales > JAKOTC01 > JAKOTC01. Next base: position 4,430 of record JAKOTC010000175.1, on the reverse strand, counting down.
AAGGATTCCACCTCCTCCCAGCTTCCGGTCTCTCCGGTCGACCTATCGGGGGACATCCGCGGCTTAAAAATTGCTCTTCCCCAAGAGTATATCAGCGGTGTAGGAGAAGAGGCAAAGGCCGCCATTCTGGCCGCTGTTAAAACCTATGAAAGCCTGGGCGCCATTGTTGAGGAAATCAGCCTGCCCTCGGCTTCCTATTCTCTGCCGGTATATTATATCCTTGCCTGTGCCGAGGCCTCCAGCAACCTCGCCCGGTATGACGGCATCCGCTACGGCTATAAAGCCGAGCAGTATACCGACCTGGACGATATGGTCTGCAAAACCCGCACCCAAGGCTTTGGCAAAGAGGTTCAGCGTCGGATTTTGCTGGGCAACTATGTATTGTCCGCCGGGTATTACGACGCCTATTATAAAAAGGCTCAAAACCTGCGCCGTGTCATCATCCGGGATATTGAAAATATCTTCGAGAAGTATGATGCCATTCTGACGCCCACAGTCCCCTCCACCGCCTTCGAGCTGGGCTTTGCCCCCAGCGATCCGGTGGAAACCTATCTGACAGACATCTGCACTGTCACCGCTAACATCGCGGGGCTGCCGGGCATCAGCCTGCCCTGCGGGACCGACAGCAAAGGGCTGCCTATCGGTATGCAGCTGATGGCCAAGCGCTTTGAGGACAGCAGGCTGCTGAAAATCGCCCACGCTTATGAGCAGGCCGCCGGTGAGGTTTGCAAAAAAATCGATTTGCTCAATTTTTAAGGCGGACGGGCAGTGCCTGCTTTCAAGCAAATGAGTCAAAGCAAAAATTGCCCTAAAGCATAAATCCGTCCCCTCTGCTCCATATTAAAAAGGGTCGATAAAAGTTCTTTAAATCATCATTTTGTAGATTTAATGATTTTTTATACCCCTAGGAGGAGAAGTTATGGATAAAAAAATGCTGGACAGCCTGGTCGGGATGGATTATGCTCTTTTAAAGGACGCCCAGTTGAAAAGGCTTCGGGAGATGGAAAAACAGTTTAATATCGAGTTTGACACCAATGTTTATTTCATGGTCATGAACAAGGTCGAGCAGTAAACCATAAAACAAAAACAGACGGGAGCTCCCGTCTGTTTTTTGAAATAGATACATATATTTGCATCCGTTCTTCATTCAAAACGGAGGTGAAAGTATACCCTTTCAGTCAGTAGACGAACTGAAACGCCGACTGCGAAAGCTGAAGAAAACCGAAGCCATCCTTCGTTTCGGCGGCTATCCTCCCCCCGGAGCCGACTATGTCTGGGATCGTTTTTTCAACCTCCGCCCCGGCAAAAGAGGCCGCGCTCGTTATGGTCTGGCCGACCTGCTGGCCATGAGCCGGGAAGAATACAAAGCCGTGGTGGAGGCCTTTTTCTACGGAGTATATTATCAGCATTACAAAGAAACCGGGTTTCCCTCCGTCTATTTCTATGATCCCGCACTGTTGGAAAGCTTCGGCCTTCCTCCCGATGCAAGCCTTGCCGACATCAAGAAAAAATTTCGCCAGCTTGCCCTTCTGACCCATCCCGACACCGGGGGAGACCCCGAGCAGTTTCTTGAGCTGATGGAACGATACCAAAAACTGACGGATAAAACATAATAATTGTAGATTCGACAACTATTTATACAAAGTGCAATGAAACGTCAGACATTTCTTTGGATTGCCACGATTCGTTGATAGTGGCCTTTATCCGATCAAAACAACATTGAGGTGACGACATGCTTCTTCCTGACGACCTGACTCGCCGCGGATTTTCTTTGCAAAAGGTTTCGCCGCTGGATTTTTCCAGCTTTTTTGAGGTGGTTAAAACTTGTTATACGAGTTATGTAAACGAGTTCTATGGCGGCTGGACGGAGGAAACCCAGCTTCGCCTGAACGCCAAACGATTCAGCGAACTTCTGCAAAACAGCTGCTTTCAAAAGATCCTGCTCCATGGGCAGATCGTCGGTTTCTTTGCCTTTAACGAGGATGAAAACTGCATTTGCGATCTGTCCGTTCAAATACTCCCGGCGGCTCAAAACCAAGGAATGGGTTCTTTTCTGCTAGGAACGGTCACCGCTTTGGCCGACCGGACCGGAAAGCCCGCACGGCTGAAGGTCTTCAAAACCAATCCTGCCCAGAATCTATGCAAGCGTTTGGGCTTTACAGTTACCGGAGAAACCCCATCGCATTTTTGGATGGAGTACCAGCCGAAACAGGCGCGTCCATAAAATTACCGAACAAGGCCCATTCCACTTGGCCGATAACTCAAAAAGGGATAATATTCGATGCCTGCGGAGATCCGGTCATCAAATATTTTCTTGCAGTTCGGCCCGCATTTAGTGTATAATAGTGGGTAACAATGATGTTATTTCCAATCCGATATTAGCACACAACCTGAAAGGCTGTTTAATATGAAATATGAATTAGTTGTGGGACTTGAAACCCATGCCGAGCTTTCCACCAAAAGTAAAATCTTCTGCGGCTGTACCACTCAGTTCGGTGGCGAACCCAACACCCATTGTTGCCCGGTTTGCATCGGTCTGCCCGGCGCCCTGCCCAAGCTGAATGAAAAGGTCGTGGATTACGCCATCATGGCCGGCCTGGCCACCAATTGCACCATCAGCCCCCTGTCCCGGATGGACCGCAAAAACTATGTCTATCCCGACCTTCCCAAGGCCTATCAGATTTCCCAATACGATTTGCCTCTTTGCCGGGACGGACATATTAAGCTCTCCACCGGAAACACCATCCGCATCAACCGCATCCACATTGAGGAGGACGCGGGCAAGCTGGTGCACGAACGGGGCACCACTTATGTGGACTATAACCGGGGTGGCGTTCCCCTGATTGAAATCGTGTCCGAGCCCGACTTCCGCTCGGCCGACGAAGCCAGAGAATATATGGAAAAACTTGCGCTGATCCTTAAATACATCGGCGTGTCCGACTGCAAGATGCAGGAGGGTTCTCTCCGCTGTGATGTCAATATCTCCGTGCGTAAACCCGGCGGGCCCTTTGGCACCCGCACCGAAATTAAAAATATGAACTCTCTGGCATTTATGGTTAAGGCCATTGAATATGAATACGAGCGTCAGGTGGATATTCTCGAAAGCGGCGGAAAAATCATTCAGGAGACCCGCCGCTGGAACGAGGAGGACAAATGCACCGAAAGCATGCGCAGCAAGGAGGACGCCCACGACTACCGCTATTTCCCCGAGCCGGACTTGGTCAATATCGTGATCACGCCCGAGCATCTGGAACGGTTGAAAAACACCATTCCAGAGCTTCCGGACAGCCGTGTTGAACGCTACACTCAACAATGGGATCTCCCCCCTGCCGATGCGGCCCTGATCGCCCGGTATAAGCCCATCGCCGAGTTTTTTGAAGCGGCCGTTCAGGGCATTCAAAAACCCCGCACGGTTTCCAACTTTATTGTCGGGCAGATCTTTGGCCTGTTTGCAACCGAGGAAGAGCGGGCCGAGGCCCACATCCCCATTCCGCCCCAATATCTCTCTGAGCTGGTTAAACTGCTTGAAGGCGGAAAAATCAACTCCAATCAGGCCAAGGATACTTTGAAAAAGATGCTGGACACCGGCAAGCCCCACACAGAGTTCCTCTCCGAAGCCGATCTGGCCGGGCTGGATACCCATGCCTTAGAAGCCATGGCCCGTCAGGCCATCGAACAAAACCCCAAAATTTCGGCGGATGTCCGCTCCGGAAACGATAAAGCCATCAACGCTCTCATCGGCAGCGTGATGAAGCAGGCAAAGGGCAAGGCAAATCCCAAGGAAGCCGAAGCCATTTTGAGAAAGCTGCTGTCCGAATAAGACAGTCTGCTTCCGGTCCACATAACCAATGATAAATAAAAGCATCAAACCTTCAGGGGGCCAACCGACAGCCTATGGCTCATGGCTCTTGCGCCCGTGATAAGTGCTCCCTGTTGTTTATGTAATAAATGCCCCGGTATTATGCGTTCACCTTATCAAAGCGCCGCATTTTCCGGGGTCTTTTGCAATGTGTAAAGTATTTTGTGCTTGACTTTGATGGCCAAAGCTGTGACTGCTTGCAATACGCCGTCTTGCAAAAACTGAATAGCTCTTTAAAGGCCCATCCGTCTTTTGATTGAAAAAGACTGGCTTTATTATTCCACTGCCGACGGCATCTATAAAATTCGTTTGGATGGCAGTAAAAACACCAAGCTCTGCGATGATGCCGCGGTGGCAATCAATCTGACCAGCCGGTGGATTTTCCATGCCAAAAAGGCTGACAATTCTCCTTACACATATAAAATGAAACGGCACGGAAGCCATCGATCCCTTCTGTTTGACACCCCTTCCCCTGTAGACACCTTCAAGGAGAACGAGATCACCCATCCTCAAACCCCCGGCAATATTAATAATCTCAGCCTGGTCACTCAACAGGGCGAATGGGTTTTCT
>JAKOTC010000174.1 GCA_029776465.1 Bacillota bacterium | reverse complement strand
CAGATATCGTCAAAGATCTTATCCTCAGCCACACCGGCTTCAACAAGAGCTTTACGGAAGGTGATGACCGGGTCAATTGCCTGCCAGGCCTCGACCTCTTCTTTGGTACGGTAAGAGCCGCTGTCGGAGGGAGAGTGTCCGGAATAACGATAGGTAACCACATCCAGAAGCACGGGACCTTCGCCCTTTTCAAGAAGCTCTTTTTTGCGGCGCATAGCGTCGATAACGGCCAGCGGATTGAAACCGTCTACCCGCTCGGCATGCATCTGGGAGGGGGTGATACCGGCACCCAAACGGGCCAGCATATCATAAGCCATGGTTTCGCCACGGGTCTGGCCGCCCATGCCATAGCCATTGTCGAAGAAGTTAAACATAATCGGCAGACCGCCGCGTTTGCCCTCTTCCCACAGTTGTTTAAACTGATCCATGGCGGCAAAGTTCATGGACTCGTAAACGGGACCGCAGCCCAGTGAACCGTCGCCGGTGTTGGAGATGACGATGCCCTTCTTGCCGTTGACTTTTTTATAAAGCGCAGCACCCAGCGCAACCGGAGCGGAACCGCCGACGATGGCGTTATTGGGATAGATACCGAAGGGCAGGAAGAATACATGCATGGATCCGCCCAGACCTTTATGGAAACCGTTAGCACGGGCAAAAATCTCTGCCAGTGCGCCATACAGCAAGAAGTCCATGGCCAGCTCTTTAACGGAGTTGGTTTTTTGCTTGCCTTCCACCGCCTTGAGGATGGAGCCGCCGAAGAAATCTTTCATGATGGTCATTAATTCGTCATCCGTCAGCTTTTGAATGCAGGAAAGACCCTTTGCGAGAACTTCGCTGTGGCTGCGGTGTGAACCGAAGATAATGTCATCCTGACCCAGCAGGTAAGCCTGGCCGACAGCAGCGGCTTCCTGACCCAGAGAAAGGTGGGCAGGACCGGGATAGCTGTGCTTAATACCGGCATATTCACCCTGAGTTTTGATGCCCAACAGCATGGTTTCAAATTCTCTCAGGATGGCGATATCCCGGTATATACGGATTAAATCTTCATCAGAGAAATTCTTTCTCTCTTCGTCAATGGTTTTGTTGTAAGCATTGACTGGAATGTCTTTAAAGGTGATTTTACCCGATTTGCGAAGTTCTTTCGGGTCAATAAATTGGGACTTAGGCATTGTTAAACCTTCCTTTCAAATCAATAGAGACCCAATCTCTATTTATACCGGTTCCCCGGTTATTAACAATTTTGGCTTGAACTGTGGAAATTAAATTTCAAACAGCGCTTCGCGAATAATTTCCGATACGGTGGGATGGGGGAAGACAATTTCTTTCAGGTCATCGATCCGCAGCTCGGATTCAATCATCATGGCCGCGCCATAGATGATCTCGGAGGCATAGGGGGTAATCATATGCACTCCCAGCAGGCGGTTGGCTTTTTTGTCTACCACCAGCTTGCAAATGCCATCTCCACCGGGGTTTTCCGCCACATAGCGGCCGGAATAGACCAAGGGCAGAGAAACGGTTTTCACATCAAACCCTTTGGCTTTGGCAGTGTCTTCGGTTTCACCCACGCTACCGACCTCAGGACTGGTGTAAATAACCGAGGGGATGGCATTGTAACGCATCCGGTCCTTCTTGCCCAGAATGTGGTTGACGGCCACTTCTGCTTCCCGATAGGCGGCATGGGCCAGCATATAAACGCCGTTGATATCGCCTACGGCATAGACACCCGGGACATTTGTGCGCATGAACTCATCCGTCTTTATGGCTCTCCGTTCGGTGTAGACACCGATGGATTCCAAGCCGATACCCGCGGAAGAGGGACGACGGCCGATGGAGAGGAGAGTATAATCACAGGAAACAGACTCTTCCCTGCCGTCAGCAGTTTGATATTTTACAGCACCTTTCTCCACAGCAGTGACTTTGCAGCCCAGCTTGAAGGTGACGCCCTTCTTTTCACAATTTTTCTGCAGAATTGTTGAAATCTCAGCGTCGGTGGGCCCGGCGATCTTGTTGAGCATTTCGATTACGGTAACTTTGCTTCCGGCGCTGTTAAAATAGCTGGCCATTTCGAGACCGATAACCCCGCCGCCGATGACGACCAGTTCTTTGGGAATTACCCGCAGGGAGAGAATTTCCCGATTGGTCAGGACAGTTCCGGCAGCAAGGCCTTCTTTTACACCCGGAATGGGAGGAACTACCGCTTCGGAACCGGCAGCAATGATAAGCTTGGGGGCGACATATTCCTTTCCGTCCGCTTCAATTGCATAGCCGCCTTCGGTTTTGCCCTTGATCACGCCGGTGGATTTTACCACGGTGACCTTGTTCTTTTTCATCTTGGCACCCACGCCGGAAACCAGCATTTGCACAACCCCGTCTTTGCGATCAATTACGGCGTTGTGGTCCAGCTTTGCGCCGGTGGTGGTTACACCGTAAACACTGCCGTGGTTGGCATAATCTAAAACCTTTGCCGAGTAGAGCAGTGCTTTGGAGGGGATGCAGCCTTCATTGAGGCAGACGCCGCCCAGGGCCCGTTTTTCAAATACGGCAGTCTTCAACCCGGCATGACCGGCACGTTCAGCGGCGAGATAGCCACCGGGGCCGCCGCCGAGAACCAATAAATCAAATTGTTCCATGAGAATAACGACCTTTCATTCAATCTGAAAGCTTTATTTTGCAAGCAGCAGAGAGAAATTCTCCAGCGCGACGCAAAGTTCTTTGAGGAAACGGGCAGCAGGCGCTCCGTCCACCACCCGGTGATCGAAGGTCAGGGAAAGGCCCATGGCCTGATAGGCTTTCAATTCACCGTTGACCTCACGCACCTTGGTCTGTATGTTACATACACCCAGGATACCGGTCTGGGGCGGATTGATAACCGGGGTAAAGGATTCGATGCCGAAGGCGCCCAGATTGGTTACAGTGAAGCTTCCACCGCGCAATTTATCGGGACTGATGGAGCCGTTCTGTGCTTCCTTGGCAAGAGTTTTGGCGGCAGCGGACAGTTCAGACAGGGACATTTTATCCGCGTCAAAAATAGTGGGAACCAGCAACCCCTTGGGGGTATCCACCGCCATTCCCAGGTGGACGCCGGAGAAATGACGGAGGGTATTATCGTCAATCAGATTGGCATTCAAATCGGGGTGGTTTTTCAACACCTTGGCAACAGCATACATCACAATGTCGTTTAAGGTAATATTGCCCAGACCCATCTCTTCCCCTTTAGCCTTCAGCTTGGCGCGGAAAGCGATAATATCGGTGGCGTCAAAGCTGACGTGATGGGTCAGCTGAGCCATGGTGGAAAGGGAGTTGACCATCGCTTTGGCAATGGACTTGCGGATATTGCTCAGCTTCACATCCTCATAGGCCGCAACCGGTGCCGCAGAGGTAGCAGCTGAGGCTGCAGCGGCGGCAGTGGTTTCAGTATCATACACGGAAACTCTGCCACCCAGGCCGGAACCTGCAAAGGCGCCCTTGTCGGCGGAAAGAACCGCATTTTCAGCGGCTTTGGTGAACCCGGCGCCGGCAGAGAGAATATCCCGCTCAATAATGCGGCCATAGGGGCCAGAACCAACCACGGTTCTGGGATCAACGCCCAGCTTCTCGGCGGCCATTTTGGCGCGGGGGGATATCTTAGCGTTTCCGGCATCCTCTACCGGAACTGCGGCCGGAGCGGATATTTCGGAGACAGGGGCCGCGGCGGGCTGAACAGCCGGGGCAACAGGAGCGGAAGGAGCAGCAGGCGCTGCTGCTGTAGCACCCTCGGGACGGAGGGCGGAAACATCTTCACCCGGGGTTCCGATGGCACAGACGTTAACCAATACCGGCACTTCGTCTCCTTCTTTAAAGAAGATATCCAGCAGCGTTCCACTTTCGGTGGACTCGCACTCAAAGGAGGCTTTGTCGGTTTCATAGGAGAATAGGATATCCCCGACGGCGACCGTATCCCCCACCTTTTTGTGCCAGGCAGTGATGATACAGGATTCCACGGTGATGCCCTGTTTTGGCATTAAAATGCCGATTGCCATAATGTTTCATTCCTTTCAAAGGTTGATAGCAAGGTTGAAAACAAAACCAAGTGATTTTAAGCGGTCATATGCGTATGCGCGCCGATGGATTCAGACATACCCTCTGTCTGAATCCATCCTCATAGATGACGGTATAATTAAAGTTTGTCGGCGTTGGCCAGCAGATAGGCCTCGGCTTTCTGGCACCACAAGCCCTTGTTCTCTGCCACAATTTTAGCCAGTTCGGCAAAAACCGGATTGGTTTTTCCCTTTTCCTCAAAGTCGGCGATGGCGGTGAGGGGCATGTTGATATGGGTATAAATCAGCTTTTTGCCGCCGGGGATTTTCGGCAGATTCAGAACCGTGTCTTTGGCAGAATCAAGACCGCCGATATGGGTGATCATGGCGGCAGGGTCCAGCAGACCTTTTTCCATCATAGACAGGGACTCGATCATGTCATCGGTATTGCCGCCGGAGGTGCCGACCACATGGGTGGAGGCGTAGTGAACATTATAGAAATTGAATTTTGCGCTGAAGTTGGGGTCGATGGGGCCGGCAAAGAAGTTCAGGCATCCGTCCCGACCGAGAATCTTATCCGCCTGTTCAACCACAGGAGCCACAGGGGCAAAGACAAATACATCGTCATATCCTTTGCCGCCGGTCAAATCCATGAGCGCCTTGGTGGGATCCTCCAGTTCGGCAGTATTCATATATACCAGCTTGACGCCGTTCTTTGCAGCTTCCTCTATCGTTAAAATCTGCTCGGCGCGTTTTAAGCGGGCGGTGTCGATATCGGTAACCACCAACAGACCGGGTTTGATCGGAGCATGGATGGCATAGTCAATGGCGCCCATTCCCATGGGACCTGCACCGGCCAGAATAGCCATATTGCCACCCGGAACAATCCCCATCTTATGAACATAGCTTCCGTTTTCGGTGTGATAGTTGGCGTGGAAGGCACCCACAATGCAGCTCATGGGTTCCGCTAAGCTGCCATAGAAAAAGGCTTCGCCGTCATAGGGCAGCAGGCATCCTAGCTCCATAAAGAAGTGAGGAATGACCACATAGGTGGCAGTTCCGCCGATATAGGGGAAGGAATAACCCGGAGCGGCCAGGCTGCCCTGATAATTCACAGCGGGCTGGATGGCAAACCGCTGACCGGGCTTGAATTTGGAAGCCCATTTAGAGCCCACTTCAACAATCTCTCCGCAGAACTCATGGCCGAGGATAATGGGATTGGTGGCAACATCCTTGGGTACGCGCTTATGGTCAGAGCCCTGCTCGGCAGCCTTATGGGTGGACATGCAGACGCTGTCCGACACAATGCGGGCCAAAATTTCATCTTCTTTGATGGGCGGAAGCTCAAATTCTTCTACCCGCAGGTCATGCTTTCCATACAGGCGTAAAGCTCTGGTTTTCATATCAATATCTCCTTCGCATAAAGTTTAAATTAGCGATTATACAGTTTACAATAAACCGGAAAACCGTTTTTATATTCAGGCCAAATTTCTCCTTCCACCAAAGGAGCCGCATAGGTTTTGAATGCCGAAGTCACGCCGTTGCCGGCGTCGTTGATCATTTCGCGGGGAACATGCCGAACCTTATTAGCAATGTCCTTCACCGCTTTGGTGGTGTAAGTAACAGCGTATGGATCATCAGAAACACGCTCGATGCAGGAGATAATACCGCCGGCGCCATTCAGGGCAGTTTCAGCTGCCAGCGCACCCAACTTGGCGGATTCTTCAATATCGGTTTTGGAAAGAAGATGGCCGGCGCAACGCTGCATGACGTTCAGTTCTGCCGAACGGACTTTACAGCCGATTTTATCCTTTACCACCGATTCCAGATACCGGGCGGCTCCTGCCAGATATTTATGTCCGAAAGTGTCTACCGCGCCGGACTGACAGGCGGCTCCCACATAACAGCCGTTTGCATCCCGAATGCCTTCGCTGAGGGCGACCAGCACCACCGGCTGAGTCTCCTGAATCCGACGAATATCTGCCACGAAATGGTTTTCGTCAAAAGCCACTTCAGGCAGATAGATCAGATCGGGGCCTCCTCCCGGAAGGTCACAGGCCAGAGAGGCTGCCGCGGTCAGCCAGCCCGCATCCCGGCCCATAATTTCCACTAATGTCACTGAGGGTTTGTCGTAAACATCGCAGTCCATCCGAACTTCCGTCAGAGTGGTGGCAACATATTTGGCGGCGCTGCCATACCCGGGGGTATGATCCATTCCGGCCAGGTCGTTGTCAATGGTTTTAGGCGCGCCGACAATTTTGATATCAGTGATCCCCTTTGCTTCGGCATAACCCGAAAGCTTTGCCACGGTGTCCATAGAATCATTTCCGCCAATCAGGACAAAGGCGGTAAATCCATGTTTTTTTAACACGTCAAAGGCTTTGATATAATCCGATTCATCCTCTTCCCAGTGCTTCAGCTTATAACGGGCGCTGCCCAACGCGGCGGCCGGAGTCAGAGAAAGCGCACGGCGTTTTTGAGGATCAGAGAATTCTGCGAGGGAGATAAACTTTTCATTCAAAAGGCCCAGAATACCATTCTGAGCGCCCACCGGCTCAACACCGGCAGATAAAGCGGCTTCAATCACTCCGGCTACGGTGGCATTGATGGCAGCCGTGGGTCCGCCGGACTGACCGACTAATAATTTGCTCATGGAATACCTCTTATTGCTTATTTTGTTATTTAACTGCGTCTTTGCTCAGGGCGCGACCCAGCTCGGCAAAGGCCTCGACTCGGTCGGATATTTTGGGATAACGGGCTTTGGTTTCCGGCGAGAACATTCCGGCGGCCGGATCACGGGTGGCCTCCAGCTCATGCCCGATCAAAGCCCAGGTAGCCGTCATCAGGTGAGCAAACTCCGGTTTTGCCAGAGCCGGACAGATGAAGGACTGGCGGGGAGAATTAATATCCTCTCCGCTGATTTGAAACAGGTTATGCTTTTCACAAAGCGACATTACCCGTTCCAGCTGGGACATGGTGTTCCGGCTGGGCATATAGGTAACCGCATCAAAGCCGGCATCATTGATATATTCGAACAATTCGTCCAGATAATCATCTTCGAATTTTTGGGTCTTTTTGTCTCCGGTCACGGAATCCCCTACATCGCCCAAATAGGCATAGGCGGAAATGGCGCCGATTTTTTTGGTGAAAGCAATGAAATCGGCAAGGGGAGGACATTCATCCGTGGCGTCAATATAAAATTTCTCCACCAGATGGCCTTTCAAAACGCCGAGCAAATCATATTCGTAATGCTCGTTATCCGGGTCGGCCAGCAGGCTTTCCAGCTTGGCACCCGCCGAGATTCCCAGCTTGTCTTTGAGAAATGCGGTAATCGCAGGACCTTTGCCCAACGCCTGCGTCAGTTTGAGAGAAACGGCATATAAAAGATGGCGCTCGGTAACGCTGCCGCCGTTGGAAGCCTGGGAAAGGGGCAACACATCCCGGTCGAAATCCAAAACCACATTGGCCGGAGCCAGCAGCTTATTCAGATTCTCGGTCATTTTCCGGTTCCGAATGTTCCGGGCTGACCGAAAGGGAGCCAAGAAGGATTCGCATTCCGCAATTTTGTTGCGGGGAATTCCGTGGGCAGCTAAATAGGCAACCCCATTTTGATCGGGGTTATTGACCCGGCGGTTCATAAAGGGTGAGCCGGCAAGACTGACCCGAATCTCAAAACCGCAAGTCACAGGCAATCCGGTGATTTTAGAGGCGGCGATAAACTCATTCAGACCGCCTACCGAGTCATGATCCATAATTCCGGCCGTTTCCAATCCGGCAGCCCGGGCCTTCCAAATCGCGGCAGAGGGCGAATAGGGGGAAAAGGAATAGATGGTGTGGATATGATTGTTGACAAAACCGGCGCTTTTCGGTGCCGACAGATCTCCGGATCGCTCTGCCCGGATCAGTTCAGTTAAAGCGGACAGCCGTTCACCTTCAGAGGGGGCGTTCAGCTTGCGTTGTTGATCTTGAAGCAAAAAAATCGTCCCTTTCACAATTTCAGTTGTTTTTATAACTGACAGGCACAAAATGAAACAGAAGGAAGGACAAGCCTAATGCTGCGCCAATCTCTAAGAGAATGGCGCTTTGTTCGATTTGATTATCGGTTAACCGATCAATTGATCTAAATACGCCTTAAAAGCTTCCATGTCAGAATCATTGGGGCAGAAAACACAGCGGAACCCTTCTGCGGCCACCTTCAGCTTCAAATTGGCCAATCGGTTCACCAAAGCGGGAACCCCTTCCCCGCTCCAGCCATAGGATCCGAAAACACCACAGCGTTTACCGGCAATAGTAATGGCATCGAAGGAAGAGATTAAATCCCAGATGGGTTTCAGAGCATCCCGGTTGATGGTGGGGCTGCCCAGCAGCAACAGGTCGGCCTCATAAATCTCCTCTAAAGGAACCGATTCCTGGACAAGGTCATAGCAGGCCACGCCATATCCCATTTGCATCAGATATTCCTCTGCAAACAAAGCCAGCTTCCGGGTGTATCCGTAAGCAGAAACAAATGCGATTACAGCGGTTTTACCTGTTTTTTGAACCGGGGTGCTCCAGAGGCGATACATATCCTTAGCATCCTGAATGGACTCGGTGAGAATGGGACCGTGGCTGGTGCACACAGTGTCCACATCCAGTTTGTCCAATTTGTCCAAACCGGCCAGGACGAACTTTTTAAAGGGAGAGAAAATAGAGATATAATAATTTAAAAATTCTCCCGCGTATTTATCGGGATAAGTGACGGAAGTATCCATCATCGAAGGTTCGCAGTAGTGGGCACCCAAGAAGTCACAGGTAAAGGCCAGCTTGTCAGACGCAATATAAGTAAACATTGTGTCCGGCCAATGCAGATTGGGAGCCGAGATAAAAGTCAGGGTACGCGAACCGATATTTAAAGTGTCTCCGTCTTTGGCAACAAGAGATTTAAAGGGTTTGTTGATGATTTGATTTATATTTTTAAGGGCAGCAGCAGAACCAACAACCGTGATCTCGGGATTGAGATCCAAAAGCCGGCGCAGGCTGCCCGAATGGTCGGGTTCGGTGTGGTTAAAAATAATATATTCAATTTTGGTGGGATCACAGGCGGCGCAGAGATTCTCGTAGTATTGCGGCCAAAAGGTCTCATGAACCGTTTCCACCAAGGTGGGATGTTCGTCTTCAATATAATAGGCGTTGTAGGATGTTCCGTATTGGGTTTTCATAATAATGTCGAAAACGCGGAGAGCAGGATTTAAAACACCTACAGAGAAAATACCGTTTTTAATTTCTTTTATTGACATAATTCTCTCCTTTGCACATCCAAAAAGGCAGATAAGGGGAACAGGGGCCACAGATCAATCTTTGGCCCCTGAGCTTCTTTTTAATTAGTCGAGGGGTTCGAAATTGCTTTTGTCCAAACCGCAGGCAGGACAAGACCAGTCCTCCGGCAGATCTTCAAAAGCGGTGCCGGGAGCGATTCCGTTGTCCGGATCACCAACTGCAGGATCATACACATAACCGCATACGCATTGATACTTTTTCATTTTCAAAACTCCTTTACATTGTTTATTCCTAATTATAAGACATCAAACATTTCTTTATGAAGACCACAGGCCGGACAGACCCAGTCTTCAGAAAGATCCTCAAAAGCGGTGCCGGCCGGGGTGCCATTTTCGGGGTCACCTTTCGACGGATTGTAGATGTAGCCGCAGGCGCATTGGTACTTTTTCATGGGGATACCTCCTAGCAGTTATATTTTCACAAGCAGAACCGGTTTCTGCTCAATGAGCAAGGGGGTACACATTTTCAGTATATCAGAAAAACGAGCGGTTTTGACTATAATTTTTGACGTAAAATTTATAAGATTTTACTTTCTACTTGATCATAACCTGACCGCCCGTAACAGGAATGGCCTGTCCGGTCTCATATTCCTGTTCAATGGCGTAAAGAATGGCGCGGACAACATCTTTTACCAGACATCCACGATTCAGCGGAACCTTGGATTCATAGTACTTTTTAACATCCTCAATGGTTTTGGCGCCGGGCACCTTTCCGGCTTTGAGGTATTGGACAAACAATCCCTTTTCCGGATCGCACCAGAGGGGTCCGTCCAAAAAGTTTCCCGGGCAGATGCTGTTGACCTTAATGTTATAAGGAGCCAGCTCCATGGCAAAGCTTTGGGTCAGGCCAATGCCGCCAAACTTGCTGCCGGCATAGCCGAAGTTTTTGTTGCTGCCCTCCAAACCGGACTTGGAGTTGATCTGAATGATATCGGCCATTTTTTCAGGAGCGTATTTGCCGGTAATTTTCATAATCCGGGAGGCATACTTGGTGCAGAGGAAATAGGCCGTATAATTGATTTTTGTCATCAGCTCGAAATTATCCAAGGAGATCTCTTCCAGCCCGCCGGCCCGTGCGATGCCTGCATTCGAAATCATCGCGTCCAGACCGCCGAAGGCGACAGCCGTGCGGTACACCATGTCCCGAATCTGTTCGTCAATGGTGACATTTACCCCCACAGCCAACGAAACACCACCATTTGCCTGAATGGATGCGGCGACTGCCTTGGCACCTTCCACATTCATGTCGGCGACAACGACCGCAGCGCCCTCATTGGCAAGTTCTCTGGCGATGCCTTCGCCAAAGCCCTGAGCTCCGCCGGTGACAATGATAATCTTGTTATCCGCCCGCTTTGCGGAGGATTTAGCGAAAGCCACGCTCTTGCGATATGCTTCCACTTCCCAGTTGTTAATGGCATCAACCAGAGCCTTGGGCATGGCCTTAGGACCGCCAAAGCTCTCGGCATAAACAGAAACCTTTACGGCATCCATAAAGACATCCGCTGCAATACAGGCCTCTTTATAGGTGGAACCGATGCCGAAGAAGCCCAGATTCTGCACGCCGACGATTTTGGGATTTCCGTTTTTACGGCCAACGTAATCCTTAATAGAAGCTTCCATCGAAGCGGCAATTTCATCGGCAGTGCTTCCGGTTGCAAAAACCGCTTCATCCTTACAATACACCATGTGGTCGGGGCTGAAAGTAGTCAGCGCCTTAGCAAAGGCGGAGGCATCCCTGGTGAAGTTTTTAACCTCCGCATTGGTGCGGAAGACACAGAAAACATTGCCTCCCAGCATACCCCGAAGAGCGGCGGCGGAAAGGGCGGCGGTTTCAAGGTCAAATTCCCCTTCGGTCAGGTCCGGTTCACGGGAAATCAAACCGTTCAACTTTTCCACAAAACCCTCGAAAACATTGTCCAGTTCTTCCTCGCTCTGCCCACCCAGGAAGATACCGTGGTTTTCAATCAGGATTACAGAGGGAAGTTTGCCCTTAACATTTTTAAAATTCTCTATCTGTTCTTTGATGACCATAGCCAGAGTATACCCCGGCATGATGGGTCGAATCCATATTCCGTCTTCTCCGAATTGCTGGGAAAAGATTTCTTCTCCCTTCGCACTGCAGGTCAGTCCGTTGACTTTTGACGGGTGAAGGTGCAGCACATAGGTGGTGGGGATAATATCGTGCAAAAGGGTTTCCACGCTGGGACGCTTGGTTTCCCCCTCCACACGGGCTGCGAGCATATCCTTCAGTACCGCGGCTTCCAGCGCATCAGAATCGGCCGGATAGGTTCTGGTATAAATTTCAGAAAGCTTTTTGCGGTCGAGGCAGACGAAGCCGTTCTCGTCAATTTCCGCCAGTGAAACACCGGAGCCTTTGATATAAAGGTGCTCTTCATTTTTATATGAGGTGTTTCCACCCCCAGCCAATACATAGCTGGGGTTG
>JAKOTC010000173.1 GCA_029776465.1 Bacillota bacterium | reverse complement strand
TTAAAAGACTCCATTCCTTCCCATGTAAGCAAACAACCTTGCGTGTGACACGAGGAGCCAGCTGAAATGCTGGCCTCAACCAGCCAAATCATGTAGACTTACCGGAATGGATAAATACTCTTTCTTACGGGTAATCGGCCCGCTAAGGTCCGTCCCAGGAGGTGAAACACTCACCTTCCAAGTCCGGAAGATATTATACATGATTGTAAAGGTTCAGGCAAACAGTTGTTGGCAAAATGGCTAAGATGTTAAGCCGGATGATGTGCTTGATGTTTAGAAAAGAATGAAGTTTGAAGTGTTATGTTAACAATGAATTTTAATGGGTCGAACAGTGGCTTCGGTCACTGATTTAATACAATATTAATTGTACAAGGAGGTGCAGATATGCTGTCTTACTACAAAACAGTGGACGGGCGTATAACCAGAATCGACTCCCGGCAGAAAGACTGCTGGGTAAACCTGGTTACTCCTACAGAGGAAGAGCTGAATCAAATCATGGAGGACTTTTCTATAGATCCTAGTTTCATCCGGTCGGCTCTGGACGAAGAAGAAATATCCCGGATTGAAAGTGAAGATGGCATCACCCTGATTATCGTCGACTTTCCGGTTGCCGAAAAGCAGGAAAACACCATCCTTTACTCCACCCTGCCGCTGGGCATTATCGTCACCCCGGACGCGGTCATCACCCTCTCCGGCAAGGAAAACCTGGTGTTAAACGAATTTGCCGACGGGCTGGTCAAAAATGTGAACACCCACATGAAAACCCGGTTCATCCTTCAGCTTCTGCTGCGGATCGCCGGACGCTATCTGGCTTACCTCAAACAAATCGATAAAATCTCCGGCTTTGTGGAGAAACAGCTGCACAAATCCCTGCGTAATAAAGAGATTATTCAGCTGATGGACATCGGCAAATCCCTGGTCTATTTCTCCACCTCCCTCAAAGCCACCGAGGTCACCCTGCAGAAAATGCAGAGCGGCCGGTATATACGGATGTACGAAGAGGATATGGATCTGCTGGATGATGTGCTCATCGAGATTCGGCAGGCCGATGACATGGCCAACATCTACTCCAGCATTTTAAACGGGACCATGGATGCCTTCGCCTCCATTATCTCCAACAATCTGAACGTGGTGATGAAGATCCTGACCTCCCTCACCATCCTGATGGCCATCCCCACGGTGGTCTCCAGCTTTTACGGCATGAATATCGGAGGAAACGGGATGCCCTTCGCCCAATTCTGGTGGTTCCCCATCCTGCTGTCGGCTTTGCTGGTGGTCCTTGGCGCCTACATCCTCGACAAATTCAACATGCTGAAATGACGAACAAGCCTGACAGGAGGAAGCGGGTATGGCCTTTTACCGATTAAACACCGCTGAGTTAACTGATGCTGTGCATATCTTAAAACCGGGCGATCAGGTGGAGCTTTCGGGGGTGGTTTACACTGCCCGGGATGCCGCCCACAAAAAACTGTTTGCCCTGCTGGATGAAGGAAAGCCCCTGCCCTTCCCGCTGGAAAACGCGGTGATTTATTATGCGGGGCCCACCGCCACCCCGCCCGGAAGGGTCATCGGCTCCTGCGGGCCCACCACCTCCGGACGGATGGACCCCTTTACCCCCCGCCTGATGGAACTGGGACTGCTGGCCACCATCGGAAAAGGCGAGCGGGATGAAAAGGTTCGGCAGGCAATCGCCAAGCGCAGAGGACTTTATTTCTGCGCTCTGGGGGGCGTGGGGGCACTGGCGGCCCAATGCGTCAAGTCCTGCCGGGTGGTGGGGTTTGAAGAGCTGAGCTGCGAATCCGTCAAACAGCTTGAAATCGAGCGATTCCCCCTCTATGTGGGCATTGACGCCCGGGGCAATGTCTGGGGCGCCGCCGGATGCAAGGCGGATGTATGATTATATTGAAAGTTGGAATGATATAAATGGATTTTGTAGAATCAATGATAGAACGTTATCCCAGCCTGTCTGCGGTTGAAAAGGATGTGCGGCAGGCCATTGAGGTGATCTGCACCTGTTATGCCGAGGGCGGCAAGCTTTTGGTCTGCGGCAACGGCGGCAGCTGCAGCGACGCAGACCATATCGTGGGCGAGTTGATGAAAGGCTTTTTGAAAAAACGCCCGCTGGACGAAGAAACCAAAGACCTGCTGGTGCAGATCGGAGGAGAAAAGGGCAAGGCCCTGGCGGATAAGCTGCAGTACGGGCTGCCGGCCATCAACCTGATGTCCCACACGGCTTTGGGTTCGGCCTTCCTCAATGATGTGGACGGCTCCATGCTGTATGCCCAGCAGGTGATGGGATACGGCGCCAAAGGGGATGTGCTGATCGGCATCAGCACCTCGGGCAACGCCGAAAATGTCTACTATGCCGGCCTTGCCGCCAAAGCTTTGGAGATGAAGACCATCGGCCTGACCGGCCAGACAGGCGGACGGATGAAAGAGCTGTTTGACATCTGCATCTGCGCGCCCGAAACCGAAACCTATAAGGTTCAAGAGCTTCATCTCCCCATTTACCACACTCTCTGCGCCGCCGTGGAGGACGAGTTTTTCGAGGAATAAACCCCCTCTCTCTGTTTTGAAATATTTTCGCAAACATAAAGGATTTTTGTCCGAAAATTTGTTGACAAGAAAGAACGAATGGTGTATAATACATTCGTTTATGTTGGGGTATTGATATGTTCATAGATATGAAGCAAATTGACAGACATCCGGGCTCTGAATTCAAGCGATCCGGGGTCTGTGATTTTTCCGCCGTTCTGGTGGAGGAAATTGCCCCTCTGCCCCGCCCTGTCAAGGTAGAAGCAACCGTTTCCGGTCGGGCCGGTCTGCTTTATTTGACACTCTCTGCCGAGTACGACCTCGTTTATCTTTGCGACCGCTGCAATGCCGAGGTTGTCCGCCACGAGCATCAGGTGTTTCGTCACCTGATTCAGGACGGCTATCTCGACAGCACTGCGGCGGGCGACGAGGATGTAGTTCAACCAAATCCCGATGGAAAATTGCCGATTGATGACCTTTTGTGGGAGGATATCATGTTGGCAATTCCCACACATAAACTCTGCCGTGAGGATTGCCGCGGTTTGTGCTTCTCCTGCGGAAGCGATTTAAACCAGGGCGACTGCAAATGCGGCCAGAATAAGCAGGTTAAAATGGATGAATAAATACAGGAGGGTATACCATGGCTGTTCCGAAGAGAAGAGTATCCAGCACCAGAAGAGATAAGAGACGTGCAAGCGTCTGGAAGCTGACTGCGCCCACTCTGATCAAGTGCCCGCGCTGCTCTGAGCTGACCGTTCCGCACAAAGTCTGTGACAACTGCGGTTACTACGGCGGCAAAGAAGTCATCAAAAAGGAAGCATAAGTTTCCAAAACTGGATTGTGCGATTGCATATCGTAATCACTCTGCATATTGCGCAAAACGATGAGGGAGAGGGGGATGGTTTTTCCTTCTCCTTTTTGCATTGCATCAATTTTTGAAAGGATGTGGAACGTGGGCGTTTTGATTAAAGGCATCGAACCGGACAGCCCGGCGGCTCGTGCGGGGATCCGCGCCGGAGAAACGCTGGTCAGCGTCAATGGCCGTCCCGTTCGGGATGTGCTGGACTATCGATTTTTTACCACCGAATCCAAAATCGAGCTGGAGCTGTCCGAAAACGGCCAGACCAGAAGGGTCAGCCTTCGCAAAAGCACCTATGCCGATTTGGGTCTTCTGTTTGAAACCTATCTGATGGATCGGCACAAAGGCTGTAAAAACGCCTGTGTTTTCTGTTTTATCGACCAGCTGCCTCCCGGCCTGCGCAAAAGCCTCTATTTCAAGGATGACGATGAAAGGCTCTCCTTCCTGTTCGGCAATTATATCACCCTGACCAACCTGACCGATCAGGAGGCCGACCGGATTTGCGAGATGCATCTCTCTCCTGTGAATATCTCGGTTCACACCACCGACCCCCAGCTGCGGGTAAAGATGATGCGCAATCCCAAGTCGGGAGAGGCTCTTCGTTTCATCGATCAGTTTGACCGGGCGGGAATTCAGATGAACTTTCAGATTGTCCTCTGCCCGGGTCTGAACGACGGAGAGGCGCTGAATAAAACCCTTTCCGACCTGACGGCAAAGGAAAACGTCAACT
>JAKOTC010000172.1 GCA_029776465.1 Bacillota bacterium | reverse complement strand
GTTGTCAAAGCCCGCGTCAAAGGTCAGATAGAGCACCTTTTCATTTGGGTCCCCCATGAAAAATGCTGAGTAGTTCGAAAAAAAAGAAGCGGCCTCGGGCATGACCTTGGGCAGCTCGCCTTTTTCACGCTTTACATACCAATCGCAAGCCTTTGTTGAAAGAGCATTCAAACTGATCGAAAGCAGGAGTGCGAGTCCGATGGTCGTGAATCGAAAAACGTGTTTTTTCATTAAAAATCACCCCTGATTATTTTATCCTTGCGAAAAGCAAACAATCAGGCAATACGAAGCAAAAAAGTCAAAATATATATGTTTGGATGGTTTATTTTTTAATGTATTTATGCTAAAATGAATATCAATTATTTTCGGGAATAAAATTCCTGTTTCCCGATAAGTCTACATAAACGGAGGATTTGTATGCAAAACCAACCAACCAAGAAATACGGACTTTTCACGGCAATTGCAATGGTTGTGGGAATCGTTATCGGAAGCGGCGTGTTTTTTAAAGCCGAAGCAGTGCTGCGCGCCACAGGTGGCGACATGGTCACCGGTGTTTTTGCCTGGCTGATCGTCGGTCTGGTCATGCTGATCTGCTCTTACACCTTCTCGGTACTGGCAAACAAATATGAAAAGGTCAATGGTATTGTCGACTATGCGGAAGTAGCCTTGGGAAAGAAATACGGATATTATGTGGGTTGGTTTATGACAATGCTGTATTATCCCAGCCTCACCTCCGTTCTGGCCTGGGTCTCCGCCCGGTATCTTTCGGTTTTGCTGGGATTTGACGTCACCGGCGGATCCTGTTTAGTGATCTCCTGCTTCTTTTTGGTGGCAATTTACGCCTTAAATGCGCTCTCCCCCATCCTCGCCGGAAAATTTCAGGTGACCACCACCGTGATTAAATTGGTTCCCCTGATTCTGATGGCGGTTGTCGGAACCATCTTCGGCCTGGTCAACGGGATTACGCTGGACAATTTCACAACCCGGCTGACCGCTGAAACCATCCAATCCGCTGTGGAGGGTTACACCCCTAACTCCTCTCCCTTGCTGTTCTCTGTGGTTGCAGTTGCTTTTGCTTATGAAGGCTGGATTATCGCCACCTCCATCAACGCCGAGCTGAAAGACTCGAAAAGAAACCTTCCCAAAGCGCTGGTGCTGGGCTCCCTCATTGTGGTCAGCATCTACACCCTGTACTATATCGGAATCGCCGGCGCCGTAAATAAACTGGACCTGATCGTCAGCGGCGAATCGGGAGCCAAAATGGCTTTCTCCTCCATCTTTGGAAGTTTCGGCGGAACCATTCTGCTGGTATTCATCGTCATCTCCTGCTTAGGCACCCTTAACGGCCTGATGCTGGGCTGCACCAGAGGAATGTATTCGCTGGCCGTCCGGGGCGAGGGTCCGGCTCCCAAGGTGTTTTCCCAGCTTGACCCGATTACCAACATGCCCACTAACTCAGCCGTTTTGGGGCTTCTGCTCAGCGGATTCTGGCTGTTGTATTTCTACGGCGCCAATCTGACGGCCTCCTGGTTCGGCCCCTTCTCCTTCGATTCCTCCGAACTGCCCATTATCACCCTTTACGGCATGTATGTCCCGATTTTTATTATGATGATGGTAAAAGAAAAAGAACTGAGCCCCTTCAAACGGATTATCATGCCCCTGCTTGCATTACTGTCCTGTGTGTTTATGGTGTCCGCAGCCATTCTCTCTCACAAAATGACCTGCGCCTATTATCTGATCATCTTCGCTGTTATTATGATTATTGGTGCTTTTTTCTCCAAAGACCGCAGTCATGAGTTAAAATAGCCTGACTAATAACTAATGAAAAATGCCATCTGCATAAAGCAGATGGCATTTTGTTTTATCCGATTATTTTCAGTTCCCGATCCAGGCAGAGGCTGCCCACCGGACGAACCTGAAGGACATAACAGCTTCCCGTTCCGAACACTTTTTCTATTTCAGTCTTGTATTCCTCCAGCAAATTCTGGGGCACATAGGCCTGAATGGTTCCGCCGAATCCGCCTCCGTGCAAACGGAAACCGCCTCTGCCGTTTAAAATCTTCTCTGTCAGCATCAGCGCCAACGGAACCCCCTGATAAAGGGGAAGCGTTCCCACATAAGCGTTTTGCAGATACATAAACGAGGAGCGGCCCGACTGGGATACCAGCGCCAAAAAGTCCTCAAACCGCCCCTGATTTAAAGCTTCTGTCTGCTTTTCCACCCGATGGCAATCGGCGAAGAAATGACTGGCCCGCAAAACGGCCCGATCGCCCAGCGCCGCGCGCACGGCGGGAATGCTGCGGTTAAACTCCTCCTCATCCACTTCGCGAAGCAGCTTACAGCCGAAAAGAGCAGCCACTCCGGTCATCTCCGCCCGGATGGAGGCATATTCTCCCGTCAACTCGGCATGGCTTCCGCCGGTATCCACAATGCAAAGCTTATAGCCGGAAGATGCAAAATCAAAATTAATTTTTTCAATCACAGGGTTGGCGCTGTCCTTGAAATCAATGGCGATAAAGCTGCCCACGGCGCTGGCCATCTGGTCCATCAAGCCGCTGGGTTTGCCGAAATACCGATTCTCCGCAAAACGGCCGATCTTGGCTTCTTCCGTTTGGGGGATTTTACCCTCATTATAGAGATGGTTGAATGTGGTTCCCATCAGCACCTCAAAGGCCGCCGAGGAAGAGAGACCCGAGCCCTTTAAAACATCCGACATGGTATAGGCGTCAAACCCGCCGATATTGCCGCCATAGTTTTTGATTCCCGCCGCTACACCCCGGATCAGGGAGGCGGAGGTGTTGTGCTCTGCCTCAATCGGTTCCAGCTGAGTCAAATCCACCTCGTCGGGCGCAAAGCCCTTGGTAATAACCCGACAAACGGGGCGGTCGGATTTGGCGGCCACTGCGATCATATCCAGATTTACTGCCGCCGCCAGCACCTTACCGTTGTTATGATCGGTGTGGTTGCCGCCGATCTCACTTCTGCCGGGCGCGCTGAGAATCATTACCTCCCGGCCTTCTCCGAAATGCCGTTCAAACCCTTCGATACATTCGATGTAACGGGGGACCGCCTTTTCGGGAGAACCATATAAACGGGTGAAAATATCATTCAAGGCCCCGCTTTGAATCTTTTGTTTATAAATGGTGGTGGAAAGCATTGGCACAGTCCTTTCAAATTTAATTTTATTTCTATGCTTTATGATTTTTTAATTGACAAATTTCAGAAAGCGTATTACACTCGTTACAGAATGCAAACAAGGAGGGCTGGTATGGACAAATCGCTCTATAAAAATCAGTTTTATACCCTGTTTAAAGAGAACCTGGGTCTTGCCGTATATAGCTGCGGAAGCGAAAAATGCCGTCCCGGCCACACCTGGGGCCCGGGAATGCGGGATTACTATTTGATTCATCTGGTGGTATCCGGAAAGGGCGTTATCGAATGCGGCGGCGAACGGTATAACATCCATGCGGGACAGGCTTTTATCTTCTTCCCTTCTACGCTGGTTAAATATTATGCCGACCAGGAAGAGCCCTGGGAATATATCTGGGTGGGCTTTCTGGGGGCTGATGCGCCCAGACTGGCCGAAACCTCAGGCTTTTCAACCAAGCATCCGGTAATCGAGGTAGCGGATCTGGAAAAAGCCAAACAGGGGATTCTGAACATCTATTATGCCAAAGGCAATTCGGTGGCCGCCGAAATGAAAATGTGCGGCCTGCTCTATCTGTTTCTGGCGGATTTGGCCGCTTCCTTTGACCTGGTGCGTAAAAACGACAGCGGACTGAGTTATCTGGAGAAAGCGATTCGGTTTGTCCACCAGAATTACTCTGAAAGCATCGGGGTCAGCGAGATTGCCGAAGCGGCAGGGATCAGCCGCAGCCATCTCTATCGCATTTTTGTGGAGCACACGGGCATTCCGCCCAGCGATTTTCTGGCCAACTATCGTATCAACCAGGCCTGCTCCCTCTTCCGGGAACACGGGGTGTCGGTCAGCGAGGCCGCCTATTCGGTGGGCTTTATTGACCAGCTATATTTCTCCCGGGTGTTCAAGCGCATTAAGGGCATTCCGCCCAGCAAATATCTTGAACAGATTAAATCAGGAGCTCAAACGAATTAATAGGGAATGTATTGTTTAACAAAACTGTCCACTTTGGCCCAATAGCCCTCCCGGTCTTTCTCAATGGAAACCGCGTGGCCCGCCCCTTCCACGATCAATAAATCCTTTTCGCCCTGATAGGCATTATAAAGCTTATGCACCATTTCAGTAGGTACAAAGTCGTCATCCCCTCCGTGGATAAACAGGATGGGAAGACGGCTTTTTTGCAGCTGTTTCAGTGAAGAAGCCTCTTTAAAACCATAGCCCGCCCGCCATCGGCAAATGAGTTCGGAAGCCGCCAAAACAGGAAATTTGGGCAGCTTAAAGAGGGCTTTCAGGTTGTGGGTGAACTGTGCTTCCACCGAGGTATAGCCGCAGTCCTCCACCACACAGCGCAGATTGTCGGGCTGCTCTTCCCCGGCGGCCATCATGACGGTGGCTTCGCCCATTGAAACTCCGGTCAGCAGAATCTCTGCCTTGGGATCCCGCCGGACAATCTCCCTAATCCAGCCCGTCACATCCAGCCGGTCATGCCAGCCCATGCCGATATAATAGCCCTCGCTCTCCCCATGCCCCCGATTGTCGGGAGCCAGCACATGAAAGCCACGCAGATGATAGCCGTAGGAATAGGCGCCCATATGCCTCCCCTGCCCTGTGTATCCGTGCACCACCAACGCCCAGCGGTGGCTGGTGGGATCCTCGGCAGGATAGTAATGGGCGACCAGCTTAAACCCGTCAAAGGATTCCTGTTTCCAAACCTCGGCGGGCCGAGCAGCAAAACTTTGATAAGCCTCGGCATATTCATCTGCCGGAGCGGGCGGCTGGGGCATGATTTCTTCTTTCTCTTCTTTGGGTTTTTCATTTAAGAAACTTTTAGAGACATCCCTCTGAATCGCTTTTTTGTAAAAAACATTGCCCACCGCCAGCCAGACAGCCAGCAGCAGAAGCACAATAATTGCTATAATGCCCGGCATAAGCCCTTCCTCC
>JAKOTC010000171.1 GCA_029776465.1 Bacillota bacterium | reverse complement strand
GTGACGCCGCCGGCGATTACGGGTCCGCGGGCGCGGAGTATGAGGGAAGTTCGGAGGATTATTCGGATTTTGAGGAGGGCCGGGATTCCCTTTCCACGGATGTCTATGATTCCGGGGAGGAGGGGGAATTGGGCTCTGAGCGGAATTTTGAAAATACCGACTTTCCTTCGGAAAGCCGGCGGTCAAAGCGGGAGGAGACCCGGGCTTTCTCCCAGCGCTTGAACGCCCGGCTGGACAGCGAGATTGCCGGTTTGGGGTTTGTGGACCCCTATACGGGCAACCCCATTCGGAGCAAAAAGGATCTGGACGCCTTTCGGGCCAGAAGGGCGGAAAACGCCAAAAAGCAGACCATCGGGGGCGTTGAGCCGGCTTTGTTCGGTGAGATTGCCCGGATGAAGGAGCAGATTGCCGAGTATGAACGGCAGACCACCCTTTCCCGGCAGCATGAGCGGCTGACCGGCGACCCCAAGTTCGGCGAGGTTTATAACAACAACAGGGAGGCCATCCGCTATCTGGCCGACCACATTGAGGGGCTGGATCTGGAGGCGGCCTCCATGCTCTTTGTGCGCCACAATCTGGACAGGATCATCGAGCAGGCCAAACGGAAGGCCGTGAGCGAGGCGCTGGCCCGCAATCGCGCCGCCAGCTATTCCTCTCCCGGCAGCCTTTCCGGCGGGGGAGATCCGCCCGAAAACGACATCGCTTCCATGAGCCCGGCGGAGTTCGCCCGGCTTGTGAAGAAGGCGGAGCATGGGGAACTGAAGTCCATTTAAAAAGGAGCAGTTGGACGGTACAGCCTGTGGGTGACCTCTTCGGCTTGGCAGATAACCCAAATCCAGCGGGAGAAGGGTCAAAAGGGGAAGAGGGGAGTTTTTTGGGTTCTTTTGGATAGGAAAAAAATAACATTTTTAAAGGAAACAGGCAGACTTCCTTTGACTGAAGCAGAAAAAACAAAAATTTAAAAGGAGAGATTTGACTATGGCATTGCAGACTTATTCCGGTTTGACGGCGGAACAGAAAACTTTTTATGAGAGGGTTTTGCTGGAGCGGCTGACCCCCACCCTGCTGTATCAGAAATACGGTCAGGCCAAGCCCATGCCCAAGAATGAGGGGGACACCGTATGCTTCAGGCGCTTTGAGGGCTTCGACGCCGCCCTGACTCCCCTGACCGAGGGCGTGGCTCCCTCCGGCCAGAGCCTGAGCATCAAAACCATTACAGCCACGGTGGAGCAGTATGGAGATTTTGTGGAGATCTCGGACAAGCTGGACATGGCCGGCATCGACCCGGTTTTGACCGAGGTGGCCAAGATGTTCGGCGAACAGGCGGGGGACACCATCGACAAGGTGGTGCGCAATGTGGTGACCGCCGGTACCACCGTGATTTATCCCAAGGGCCGGGCCGACCGCGCCTCCATCACCGCCAGCGACATTCTGACCGTCTCCGACATCAAGCGGGCGGTGACCGTTTTGAGAAAGAACAACGCCAAGCCCATCGACGGCAAGTACTTCATCGGCATCTTCTCCCCCAGCCAGATCTCCGACCTGATGGAGGACGAGGACTGGAAGGAATACGCCATCCAGGCCTCCCTCGAGATGTATGCCAAGGGCGAGGCCGGCATGATCCACGGGGTGAAGATTTTAGACTCCACCAACGTGCCGGTGGTGAACAACGGCACCACCGACGTTCACCTGGGCCTGATTATCGGCAAGGACGCCTATGGCGTGGTGGACATTGACGGCAGCTCGAAACCCGAAATGATCGTGAAACCCCACGGCTCGGCCGGCACCGCCGACCCCCTGAACCAGAAGGCCACCTCCGGCTGGAAGGCCATGTTGGCCGCCGTCCGGCTCAACGAGCTGGCCATGTGCCGAGTGGAAAGCGCGGTCACGCTTTAATCACAGGGATATGACCGATTCAAAACCGGGCGGGTGCTTTGAAGCATCCGCCCGAGGATACGGATTGGACCGATGCCGGCGGGAGCGGCGCTCCCGCCGGCAAACTTAAACAGGAGGTATGAGGATGAGCAAGGAAAAGGAAAAAACCATGGCGGGGAAGATGCCCGAGACCTTCGCGGAATGGGGCGAGTATTATAACCGGCAGAAGAAGGAGACCATTCTGATCCCGGTGGACAAGCAGAACAAGGACGACGAGGTGGTGCCGGTCTGCGTCAACGGCTATATCTATCAGGTGCAGCGGGGCAAAAAGGTGGAGGTTCCCGTGGTCGTGGCGGAGATTTTGCGGAACGCCGGCTATATCTCGTAGGGGAGGGCGCTCCCCGCTTGGGGGCGGACAGTTCGCCGCCGCGCCTCCTCGGCGGTTTTGGTGCAACTCCAAACGCCCCCGATTCAATTGGGAATTGAAAATTGAAATTGAAAAATTAAGAATTGAGAATGGGGATTCAGGGGGAGAATGCAGCTTGCGGATAAATCAGGATCAATGTTTGGAAAGGCGGGTTCGATATGACAAAAGGTGAGTGCAGAGAGCTCTTTTTGCGATATCTGGATGAGGCGACGGCCAACGGAGCCGCCACCTCGGCGGAGCAGAGGGCGGATTATCTGGACAAGTTCGACTATTTTTTAAATGGGGCGTTAATCTATCTGGCGGGGCATATCAAGCGGGTGAAGGAGTTTTCCATCCTCCACATGCCCCTCAAAAACAACTACGCCGGCGGCAGGGGGGTTCAAATCTGCCAGCCGGGCACCCGGGTCCTGGAGGGGGAGGGCCGTGCCTGCTATTTTGAGGTGAACGGGAATGTGCAGGTGAAAATCTATCACAACGGGTCTTTGGTCTATGACCAGGCCAATATCGGCGGGTACAATCCCTTCCGGCGGTTTTTAAGCCACAGCCCGGGCCGGGTCCGGATTGAGCTGACCAGCCATTTTGCCTTTTCGGTGCGGAATGTGGCCATCTATGAGAGCACCTATTCGGATTTGGACCGGGATGTGCCGGATTACGGACGGTATGTCAGCTATCCGCTGCCGGAGGATTTCCGGGAGATCAAGGCCCTGGTGCGGCTGGACGGGGAGGGGAATTATCGGGAGTATAACCGATACATCCGGCAGACCAACCGGGTGATCGCCCTGCCCTATGAGGAGAGCGGGGAGTTTATCGTGCGGTATTACGCCAATCCGGCGGCGGTGCCTGCCGACGCCCCCGACAGTACGGCGCTGGACATCGAGGCCAAGGCCGCCCATCTGGCGGCCCTGAAGGTGGCCTATGACGCCTCTCTGGCGGACAATCCGGGGCTGGCAAGCTGGCTGAAGGGGATCTTTGACAACGAGCTGGCCAACACCCTCACCGGCGAGGTGGAGGGTCCCCGGTCGGTTGTGACGGTTTATCACATTTGATGAGCGTGAAAAAGCGGTGGAGGAAGAACAATGGCTTACAGAAGGATGGCGGGCGGTCCGCCCGGAACCAAAACCTATATCCGGAAATATTCCCAGTTCAGGGGAGTGGACTTTGCCAACGACCCCACCCAGGTGGATGAGAGCCGCAGCCCCTGGGCGGTGAACATGATTTCCGACCTTTCAGGGTTCCCCGAGAAGCGGAAGGGATGGAAGGTCTTATGCGATTTGAAAATGAGCAGGAGGGTCAACGGGCTTTTCTGCTTTGTGGACGAGGAGGAGAAAAAGCATTTTCTGGCCCATGTGGGGACCGACCTCTACGACTGGAGCGACCACGAGCCCCCCTATGAGCCCTATGTGATCTATACCGAGATGAATGACGCCCGGAGCACCAGCTTCGTCCACGGGGGGAAGCTGTATATTCTGGACGGGGCCAACTATCTGGTCTATGACGGCCGGGCGGTGGGGGATGCCTGCGCCGGCAGCTTTATTCCCACCACCAGGATGGCCAGCACCCCCAGCGGGGCGGGGGAAAGCTTTGAGGCGGTGAATTATCTGCAGCCCAAGCAGATCAACAGCTTCGCAGGCAACGGGACGGACAAGGCCTATAAGCTGAGCGCAACCGAGCTGGACGACGACCCGGTGACCGCCGTGGTGACCCAGGTGGTGAACGGGATCATCACCGATGTGGCCCTGGAGGAGGGGAAGGATTTTACCGTGGACAGGGCGGCGGGGACGGTGACCTTTCATACGGCGCCCCCGGTCAGCCCCAGCAAGGCGGGAGTGGACAATGTCTACATCACCTTCGCCAAGACCCAGGAGCTGAAGAAGAGCCAGCTGGTGTTTTCGGGAAACGGCAGCCAAAAGGAATTTGACCTGACCGGCCTGCAGCTGCGGTTTGACAAGGTGACCGCCCGGGTAGGGGGCGCGGTGAAGATGGAGGGCCGGGATTTTGCCCTGAACCGGGCCGCCCGGAAGCTGACCTTCCATACGGCGCCCCCGGCAGGGACCGACAATGTGGTGGTGATCCAGTGGCACAACGGTTATGGGGACCGGATTAAAAAATGCACCATCGCCACCCAGTTCGGCTATGGCAACGCCAACCGCATTTTTTTATCCGGCAACCCCGACCTGCCCAACTGGGATTTTCAGAGCGGGCTGGACGACCCCACCTATTTCCCCGATACCGGGTATACCCGGATCGGATCGGAGGCTACCGCCATCATGGGATACCTCAAGCAGTATGACAACCTGCTGATCATTAAAGAGGACAATGACCAGGACACCGGCATCTTTCTGCGGACGGCGGGGATCACCGAGGACGGCAGGGTGTACTTCCCCCTGAAGGGGGGCGTGGCAGGGGTGGGCGCCATCTCCAAAATGAGCTTTGCCACCCTGCGGGACGATCCCCTTTTCCTGAGCCGGCAGGGGGTAAATGCCGTTTCCCTGGCGGGGAGCGTGACCCAGGAGCGGACCATCGTCAACCGCTCCTATTTTGTCAACCCCCGGCTGAGGCAGGAAGAG
>JAKOTC010000170.1 GCA_029776465.1 Bacillota bacterium | reverse complement strand
GAAAAACGGCTATAGAGGAGTGGGATAACATCCCGCTTTTGAAAACGACGGATAGTAAAAAAACAATTCTCCCCACAAAAAAACGAATCCCGCAGTGTTTACACTGCGGGTGTTTTTATGCCGGTTATCCTGCCGGACGGATAAGACACCGCCCGGATGTTATTCGGCTGATTTTTTGTAAGGAATTAGATCAGCTTCTTTACCCAGTTGAACAGGCGCTCGGAGAGGAGGTCAAACTCTGCCGGGGCGCCGTTTTTCAGCTTCGTCAGGGTGTTGAGTATGGCCTGCTCCTCGGGGCTTACCGCTTCCAGCAGCTCCTTTCGGCTTTTGAGATAGCGGCCGGTATGTTGAAATGCCAGGGCCTGTATCACAAAAGAGGCCGACTTGTAGAGCCCCTGCAGCAGGTCTGCGCTTTTTTCATGGAGCATATTGTGGACGCAGCCGTGGTAGAGGTTGCAGGCGCCTATCCGAATGGCGCGCTTCACCGCCGCGGAGTCGATTTTATCCGGCAACTCATCCAGGGTTCCCATGATGGGGGTGGTGTCATAGTAGAACTGAAACAAATCGGAGGGCTCCCAGCGGGTCAGCTCCTCTTTCCCCGAAAGGAAACCGCAGACGCGCTCCCGGTGGGGAAGGGTGTCGAGCATCTTCCGGTAGGTTTGGATGTCCTCGGCAGTCAGCCGGTCCAGGATCACCACCACGTCAATGTCGCTGGTTTCAGTCGCCTCGCCCCTTCCGTAGCTTCCCTGCAGGCCCACAAAATCAATGCGCCCGCCGAAGGTCTGCTTCAGGGAGCGGGTGAAATGTTCCATCCAGGATGTGATATCAATCATAAGGACTCCCCTCTTTTCAGTTCCTCCCACTCCGACCGGCTGATGGCATAGACTTTTGTGATTTCGCTGGCATCGTCCAGATACTCCTCCACCGGCCGGCATCCGTAGGCCATGGCCGTTTTGCAGGAGGGGAGGTTGGCGCGCTTCATGTAGGAATAGAGGAGGTTGAAGGGGGTATTTTTAAATGCCCAGTCCCTGACCCCTTTCGCGGCTTCGCTGGCGTAGCCTTTCCGCCGCTGGTCTTTGCGGATGTGGTATCCGATTTCGGGTTTTATCTGCCCGTTGATGAGCTGAAAGGTGAGGCCGCAGTCCCCGATCATTTCACCGGTCTCCTTTAAAACCACAGCCCACAGGCCGAAGCTGAAGATCCTGTATCGCTCCCGGTTTATTTGGATCCACCTCCGGACCCGCTCCTCGTCAAAGGTGTAGGGATAGTGCCGAAAAATATCCGAATCGGCAAGGACGGCATACAGCGCCTCAAAATCCTCCTCGACAAGCTCCCTCAAAATCAATCGGTTGGTTTCGATAATCATTTTAATCTCCTTATCCAATGCCCAAATTTCCGGGCCCGCTTTTCTTATTTGCAATCCGACGGAACCATTTGCTTTCTGAGTTTGAACATCCCCTCATTCCCGTCGCCGATAAAATCTTCGGGGGTGTCCGGCATAGGGTGCTTAACAATATGAAATCCGCATACATTCACATAAAAATGAATATTTCTTCTCTCAAAACAGGGGGTATAGGTCTCCCATGTCTTTGCTTGGGGATGCAGCCTTTCGATTTCAAACCGGATTGCTTTGCCAAATCCAATGCCGGGCCCGCTTTCCTTATTTGCAATCCGACGGAACCATTTGCTTTCTGAGTTTGAACATCCCCTCATTCCCGTCGCCGATAAAATCTTCAGGGGTGTCCGGCATAGGATGCTTTTCATTGAAAAATTCAACAATATGAAATCCGCATACATTCACATAAAAATGAATATTTCTTCTCTCAAAATAGGGGGTATAGGTCTCCCATGTCTTTGCTTGGGGATGCAGCCTTTCGATTTCAAACCGGATTGCTTTGCCAAATCCAATGCCGGGCCCGCTTTCCTTATTT
>JAKOTC010000169.1 GCA_029776465.1 Bacillota bacterium | reverse complement strand
TTCGGCTTCGCTTTGCTGCTGGTCCCGCTGACGGTAGCGCTGGGCCATCCTGGTCAGGGTCTGTACGAACTCATTTTTCTTCAAAGGCTTTAGAAGATAATTTTCCACATTGTATTGGATGGCGTTGTGGGCATAGTCAAAATGCTTATAACCGCTGACGATGATAAAATCAATGGACTTATTGATTTCCTTGGCGCGGCGAATCAGTTCGATGCCGTCATAGCCCGGCATCCGGATGTCGGTGACCACAATATCCGGTTGAAGGGTTTTGATCAGTTCCAGAGCTTCGATGCCGTTATGGGCCACTCCGACCACCGTCATCCCCATCTCCTGCCAATCTACCAGATTGGAAATCAGCTTGCAGACATTCACCTCATCATCGGCAATCAGAACCTTGATCATAAGCAGTCTCCTTTGACTTGCAGTCCGAATCAAAATCTCAGGTTTTATTTATTTTTATTGTAACGCCTGATGGACACAATTTCAAGTAAAAACCAAATAATGAATTTAAAAAGGGATTGCATATTTGGGAAGAATGGTTTACAATATATTTGTTCACAAACCATCAAACAAAGAGAACATAAAGGGGATATATCATGTCCGCGATTATACTGCCAAAACATTTGGACATCGAGGCTAAGGTTGCCCTGATGGAGAAAGATGCCCGCTTCGAGGTGGCGGCCGATCTGGATGCGGAGCGCGCTTCTTTGGCCGACCCGGCAGAGGAACATATCCGCAGCAAAACGGGGCCGGCAAAAATCCCCAAGATGTTTCTGGCCAGCAAATGTGTTTTTAACTGCGCCTACTGCGAATGCAGATGCGGCCGGGAAGACCGCCTCAATTATTGTAACTCTCCTCGCGAGCTGGCCGAACTGGCGGTAAAAGCGGCTCGGCAGAATGGGCATGGGGTGTTTGTGACGTCGGCAATCTTTCGGGATTCGGACACCACGCAGGAAATGCTGGCCGAGTGTGTTCGCATTATGAGATGCGAGCTGGGTTATCGGGGGTTTATACATTCCAAGGTAATGCCGGGAGCCGACCCGCTGCTGATTCAAAAAACCGGTTTATATGCAAACCGCCTCAGCGTCAACATTGAAGTGGCCAAAAGCGAGGGATACGCCCGGATTGCCAAGCAGAAAAACAAAACCAATATTCTGACCCCCATGCGCACCATTTCCAATCTGATTTCCCATTGCAAAGCTGAGGGGAGGAGTTTTGCTACTTCTCAAACCACCCAGCTGATGGCGGGCAGCACCGAGGAGGATGACCGAACCATTTTGGACCTGTCTCAGGCGCTATATAGGGTGTATCATCTCAAACGGGTCTATTACACAGCCTTTCATTATACGCAGGATGCCCGGGGCTATGAAGAGGAACACCTTCAAAAAGTGGTTACTCCCTATTGGCGGATGGCACGGCTCTATCAGGCGGACCGGCTTATACAGCTATATGGTTTTACTCCCGATGAAATTACCCCGGAAAGCCAGCCCAATCTCCAGCAGGACATGGATCCCAAGACGGCCTGGGCGCTTCGCCATCTGGACCAGTTTCCCGTGGAGGTCAATAAGGCCGACTATGAGATCCTCATTCGGGTGCCGGGCATCGGAATTGCCAACGCCAAAAAAATTATAGAAGCCCGAAAGTATTGCACCGTGACCCATGATGTTTTGCGGAAAATGAGGATTTCTCTGAAACGATGTGTCTATTTTATTACCTGCAACGGTCAGTATCGGGGAGGAAATCTTCTGTTTTCGCCGGACCTTCGCAGCTATCTGGCCGGCCCGCCGGAGCAGCTGTCCATCACCGCTTCGCTGGTGGCGGGCGGGTGCGGATAAAGGGATAAAAGGGATAAAAAGAATGCCTGCAAGTGAGCTTGCAGGCACTTTATTACGGCCATTACGGCGCAATATCCAAAAATTTGACATGGGTGTTTTTCTCTTCCACCTTCTGAAGCGCCCAGCGGCTGGCGAAGAGGATGACCGGCCTTCCCAGAGAGTCGGTGACTCGGGTGACATCGCCGGAATATTGGGGAAGGTCCAGAGTGGCGTCCTCCGGGGTATACCAGCGGGCGTACTGGATGGGCAGGGATTCAACCCGGAGTTGAACCCCATATTCCCCTTGCATGCGATAGGCCAGCACGTCCAGCTGAAGGGCTCCGGCCACACCCACCACATACTTGTCGTTGCCGTAATCCGGATTGTGGAATACCTGAATGGCGCCCTCCGTCTTCAGCTGTTCTATCCCCTTGACAAATTGCTTGCGTTTGCTGATGTCCATAGCGGACACGGCAGCAAAATGCTCGGCCGGGAACATGGGAATGGGATCGAAACAGAAGGATTCCTTCGAGCTGTGCAGGGTGTCGCCCAGATGAAAAGTGCCCGCGTCGAAAACGCCGATAATATCGCCGGCATAAGCCTCTTCCACCATGGCACGGTTTTGAGCCATAAACTGCTGAGGCTGGGCAAGACGTACCGGCTTTCCCAGTCTTTCGTTATATACCGACATATCCTTTTCATACCGGCCTGAGCAGATGCGGATAAAGGCCAGGCGGTCCCGATGCTTGGGGTCCATATTTGCCTGTATTTTGAAGACAAACCCGGAGAAGGATTCGTCGCCCGGCTCGATCAGACCCTTTGTGGAATTTCGTTTGCCGGGAGCCGGAGACATTTTAATAAAGTCCTCCAAAAACTGTTGAACGCCGAAGTTGTTCATGGCGCTGCCGAAAAACATGGGGGTCAGTTCACCGGCCAGCACCCGCTGCAGATCAAAAGAATCTCCTGCATGGTCCAGAAGGTCAATGTCATCTCTCAGATTCTGAGCGGCTTCTGCGCCGATATAACTTTCCAGATCGGGATCTGAAATATCGATTTGAATGGAGGAAATCTTCTGAGAACCGTGACTTCCGCTGGTTTGGAAAAGTTCCAGCCTTCTCAGTGCCCGATTGTAAACCCCTTTGAAAACACCGTCGACGCCTACCGGCCAGGTAACCGGATAAGAGTGGATGCCCAGGGTTTTCTCCAGTTCGTCCTGCAGATCAAAAGGGTTTTTGCAAACCCGGTCCAATTTATTGACAAAGGTAAAGATGGGAATCCCCCGCATCTTGCAGACGTGAAAGAGCTTTCTGGTCTGCTCCTCCACGCCCTTGGCACCGTCCAGCAGCATCACCGCGCTGTCCGCCGCAACCAGGGTGCGATAGGCATCCTCACTGAAGTCCTGGTGGCCGGGGGTGTCCAGAATGTTTATGCGATAGCCTTCATAATCAAAATTCATTACGCTGGAGGTGACGGAAATACCTCTCTGCATTTCAATCTCCATCCAGTCGGATACGGCGTAGTTGCCGGCCTTCCGGCTTTTAACGCTTCCGGCTTCACGGATTGCGCCGCCGTACAACAACAATTTTTCGGTTAAGGTGGTTTTGCCCGCGTCGGGGTGAGAGATGATGGCAAAGGTTCGGCGCCGAGCGATTTCCTGTTCTCTGTTCAACACTTGGGTTATACTCCTTCTTGTTCGGACGATTCAAGCAAAATGCTTATTTCTTACACATAATTATTTATTATACCATATTTCGAACACAAATCAAATCGTTGTGTAAAGAGATCTAGAAATTTATAAACGGGGTAAAAAATGCCTCCCTTATCAGAGGGAGGCCAAAGGAAGCTCGGGCGTGGGTATTACCCACCCGCCGCGACCTGGGTGTGGGTACTACCCACCATGTTTTTGGTCGCCACCAGGTTGGCGCCGGTTCCGGCAATGTTGGGAACGATCACATCTCCAATTTTCACCGGAGCGGAAACGCAAATCCCGTTCAGGGCGTCCATAACCTTGAAAATGTC
>JAKOTC010000168.1 GCA_029776465.1 Bacillota bacterium | reverse complement strand
GAGGAGATTTTATCTACCTTTGGTACAAACGGTAATTCGAAATTCATTTTTGATTCTAATCTGATCTCAGGGGATTAGAATGAACATACTCCTTCTTCTTTAAAACCCCGGTGTGTTGTGCATTCGTGATGCCAAACGCACCGGACATTTTTTTGTAAAAAACATCCCTCGGGGCGTACCCAAGGGATGCCTAGTCCGTCGATGACTACTCTATGAATCTTGGTGTTGTTTGGCATAAATAACCGCGTCGGAGGAAGGGGTACGGCCCCGATACCGTTTATACTGGCGGGAAAAGTAGGACTGGTTTTGAAATCCGCTGGCCTCCGCCGCCTCGGACACACAACTTCCGTTGGAAAGCAGGGCGAAAGCATGGCTGCAGCGCAGGCGGTTTAGATAGTCCACCGGGGACTGGCCGGTTACCTCTTTGAACACATGGCCCACATAATAGGGGCTGTATCCCAGATGCCCGCACATATCTGTGAGGGAAAAAGGTTCCCGCAGATGCTCGTGCATATAGGAGATAACGGATTTAGTCAGTTCGATGGTTGCCCGGCCGGTCTCCTGAGACTGCATGGCAATGTTGTCTGACGGCTGGCGCGCCAGTTCCACCAGCAATGTGTTAATAAGGGAAAGGGCGGCAAGGCGGTAATGGGGGCGCCGATGCTCCATTTCTTCGTTGAGCCGTTCAAAGCATTCATAAAGCGCCGGATTGGACAGCCGGCCCCTCAGTCCCTCAAAGTTCAGTCCCAGCCGCTGGTGATATGCTTTGTTTACAATCAGACAGCGGTAGTGGGTTTTGTCTGTCACACCGTAAAAGGCATGGAGGGTATTGGAGGGGATAAAAACCACCTCCCCGGCCGAGGCCTGGATGTGCTGGGTGTCACAGACAGTGATGCCCACCCCCTGCGTAAAACAGATGATTTCGGGATTGTCATGCCAGTGGAGAAGAGAAGGGGTGGTTTTTCCTACACAGGTGTCCTGATGAAAGATAAAGGGAAAATCAGGATCCATGCGATGATTTTCATAAAAGGTATGGGCCATGACCGAATTCCTCTCTAACCGCAAGATTGTGTTAATGAACAGCAGGATTGAGTATTCCTATTTCTTTGCTCCTATTGTACACTGAACAAGAGAAGAAAACAAGAGCAATCTGAAAGGGGCGGCGCAATGTATCCTTTTTCAATCGGCGTGATATTGGATTCTTTCCGGACGGCCCTGTATGCCTCTATTGCAAAAGCGGCAGAGGTGGGAGCCTCGGGAATTCAGGTATACGCCACCCATGGCGAAATGGCCCCCGAGAACATGACTCCGGAAAAGATCCGTGAATTCAAATCCCGGTGCGAGGCAAACGGCCTGGTGATCTCCGCCCTTTGCGGTGATCTGGGCAAAGGCTTTACCCATCCCGAATGGAACCCCCGGCTGATTGAAAAGTCCAAGCGGATTTTGGATCTGGCGAAGGAGCTGGGCACCGATATCGTTACCACCCATATCGGCGTGGTGCCCGAGGATACCCGCTGCCAAACCTATGCGGTGTTGCAAAGCGCCTGCCGGGAGCTGGCAGAATACGCGGACAGCCTGGGCGCTCATTTCGCTGTGGAAACCGGTCCCGAGCCTGCCGACCGTCTGAAAGCTTTCCTGGACACCCTGGGTTCCACCGGTGTGGCAGTCAATCTGGACCCGGCCAATCTGACGATGGTCATCGGCGATGACGCGGTGCAGGCAGTGTATACCCTACGGGACTATATCGTGCATACCCACGCCAAGGATGGGCGGATGCTGAAGCCCACCGACACCAAAGTGCTCTATGACGGTATTGAGCATGAGATCCAGGCGGGCAGATCCTTTATCGAACTGCCGCTGGGGCAGGGAGATGTGGACTGGAAAAACTATCTCAAGGCTTTACATGATATCGGATACCATGGATTTTTGACCATTGAACGGGAGGTTGGCGACAACCCGGAGGCGGATATCCGCCGGGCGGTCAGCTTCCTGAAGGAACATATACAATAAAGCATATTAAAAGGAGGAAACCCAAATGGGTAAACTGAAGGTTGGCATTATCGGTG
>JAKOTC010000167.1 GCA_029776465.1 Bacillota bacterium | reverse complement strand
GGGGTTGGAGGACTATTCCCATATCTGGCTGATCTGGGAGTTTTCCGAGGCAGTGCGGGAAAACTGGTCCCCCACTGTGCGCCCTCCCCGTCTGGGGGGAAATACCCGAATGGGGGTTTTCGCCACACGCTCCCCTTTCCGTCCCAATCCGCTGGCGCTCTCCTCTGTCCGGCTGGACAAGATCGAGCTGCACACTTCTCAGGGGCCGCTTCTTCATGTGTCGGGAGCCGACCTGATGGACAATACCCCCATCTATGACATCAAGCCCTTCCTGCCTTACACCGACAATCATCCGGATGCCGCCGGCGGCTTTACCGATCAGGTAAAGCGGCAGCTGCTGGAGGTGGATTTCCCCGAGGATTTGCTTGCCCGCATCCCTGCCGACCGCAGGGACGTGTTACTGGGGGTACTGGCGCAGGATCCCCGACCCTCCTATCAAAAGGACCCCCAGCAGGTTTACGGGTTGGAGTTTGGGGGCTTTGATGTGCGGTTTCGGGTGGAGGAAAATTGCCTGAAGGTGTGCGAAGTAAAAAGAATTTTATAACGGAAAAATTTTTCCGAACATAAAAATTGGCGTGGGAGAAATGACATGAGCCAAAAAAGACAAGTTCTCATCATCGGGGGCGGAGCGGCCGGGATGGTCGCGGCCATTGCCGCCGCAAGGCTGGGAGCCGAGGTGACCATTCTGGAGAAAAACCCCCGGGTGGGCAAAAAGCTTTTGGCCACCGGAAACGGCCGGTGCAATTTTACCAATATTCATACCGATATCTCCTGTTACTTTGGATCAAACCCGGGGTTCGCAGACAGCGCCCTCTCCCGTTTTACTCCGCAAGATGCCATCCGCTTCTTTGAAAAGCTGGGCATTGCCCATAAGGTGGAGGAAAACGGCAAAGTCTTTCCCATGTCCGATCAGGCCTCCAGCATATTGGACGTGCTGATGTACGAACTGGATGCGCTGGGGGTTTGTGTGATCTGTGACGCCGGGGTAAAATCCATCCGCAAAAAGGGCGAGCGCTTTGCGGCAACCCTTACAAACGGCGCCGTTTATGTCGCCGACCGGGTCATTCTGACCTCCGGCGGAAAGGCTATGCCCGCCAGCGGGTCGGATGGCGGGGGCTTTGAGCTGGCCGCCGGTCTGGGGCACCATATTACCCCTCTCTTCCCCGCCCTGGTTCAGCTGACGTTGGAAGGCTCGTTCTTCAAGCGGATCGACGGGGTGAAATTTGTAGGCACGGCAGAGATTTTACAGGGCGGCAAAAGCCTTGCCCGGGACAGAGGGGATATCCTCTTCACCCAATACGGCATCTCCGGCCCGCCCATTCTGCAGATCAGCCGGAAAGCGGGAGAGCTTTTGAACAGCGGCCTAGAAGCGCTTTTAAAGGTTTCCCTGCTGGACAGACTAACCCCGGATGAAGTGCGGCAGATGTTGAAAAAGCGAATGAGAACGTGCGGGGATAAACCCCTGGATTTCAGCTTTGTGGGACTGATTAACAAACGGCTGATCCCGGTGATTCTGACGGAGGCGGGCATCACCGACCACAAACGCCCCGCAGTTCAAATCACCCCTCAGGAACAGGAGCGAATCGCCGCCATTCTAACCGACTGGCGCTTCCGGGTGAAAGGCAATACCGGCTGGCCCAATGCGCAGGTGACGGCGGGCGGTGTGGATACCCGGGAGGTAAACCCTGAAACCATGGAGTCCAAACTGGTCAGAGGGCTGTATCTGGCCGGGGAAATTTTAGACATCGACGGAAAATGCGGGGGCTTCAACCTTCAATGGGCATGGTCCTCCGGTATTATCGCCGGACAAAGCGCAGCAACGATCGAATAATTTTTGGGAGTAACTATGATTCGAATTCCAAATATCAAAATTGCAGTCGCTAAAGCAGACCCTGAAGTGGAAAAAAAGCTGCTGGAACAGCAGATTATCGCCAAGCTCAAAATCCGGAAAGAGGAGCTTTTTTCATTTGCCATCTTTAAAAAATCAGTGGATGCACGAAAGAAAAGTGATATCCTATATGTTTACACCGTGGATGCCGAGGTTGCCGACCCTCGGCGGATTCTTATGTTGCAGGTCTCCAAGGGCATCAGCGAAACCCCGGATCTCGCCTATCACCCGGTAACGCCGGGTTCGGAAAAGCTTCCGAGCCGCCCGGTGGTAATTGGAACCGGCCCTGCCGGACTGTTTGCCGGGCTGATCCTGGCCCGGTACGGCTACCGCCCCCTTCTGCTGGAACGGGGAGAGGATGTGGATTCCCGCACCGCCCAGATTAACCGCGTCTGGTCAGGAGGCCCACTAGACACCGAAAGCAATGTCCAGTTTGGTGAGGGGGGAGCCGGAACCTTTTCCGACGGCAAACTGACCACCCAGATTGACGACCCCCGCTGCCGGGTCGTCTTGCAGGAATTTATCCGTGCCGGAGCGCCGGAGGAGATTCTTTATAAAAACAAGCCCCATATCGGAACGGATTTGTTGAAAACCACCGTAAAAAACCTGCGTCGGGAGATCATCCGGCTGGGCGGCGAAGTCCGCTTCGGCAGCAAGGTCACCGATTTTATTTTTGAGAATAGGCAATTAGTAGGTCTTGAAATCAACCACAATGAGCGGCTGGATTGCCGAATCGCTTTGCTGGCCATCGGTCACAGTGCCCGGGATACCTTTAAGGCTTTGTATCGCCAGGGTGTTGCCATGAGCCAAAAGCCTTTTTCCATCGGTGTCCGAATCGAGCATCCCCAGCAGCTGATCGACCTCTCTCAATACGGAGCCGCAGCGGCTGCCCTGGGGCTGGGCGCGGCCGATTATAAACTCTCCTATCATTCCCCCTCCGGCCGTTCGGCCTATACCTTCTGTATGTGTCCGGGCGGGTATGTGGTGGCGGCAGCCTCGGAGGAAGGCGGTGTAGTGACCAACGGAATGAGCGAATATAAGCGGGATGCTCGGAATGCCAATTCGGCCCTTTTGGTGGGGGTCGGGCCCGAGGATTTCGGCGGGGATCACCCCCTGGCCGGCGTGGAATTTCAGCGCAGGTGGGAGCACCTGGCCTTCCAATTGGGCGGAAGGGATTATTGTGCACCGGTCCAGTTGGCAGGAGATTTTCTGGAAGATAAGGTTTCCACCGGATTCGGCTCTGTCGCTCCCTCCTACCGTCCGGGCACTCGGTTTGCCCCGTTGAAAGATTGCCTGCCTCCTTACGTCATTCAAACCATGAAGGAAGCCATTCTGGATTTTGACCGCAAGCTAAAGGGCTTTGCCCTGCCCGATGCCATTCTGACCGGAGTGGAGACCCGAAGTTCCTCCCCCGTCCGCATCCATCGGGATGAAAACCATCTTTCCAACATACAAGGCCTTTACCCTGTGGGAGAGGGTGCGGGATATGCGGGAGGCATTATGTCGGCGGCAGTGGACGGGATCAAAACCGCCGAAAAGCTGATGGAACGCTTTGCACCCGAAAGATAGTTTCGACAATTTAAAGGAGAATGAAGATGCATCAGGGCAAATTAAAAGCCGTCACCTTCAGTTATGATGACGGCGTCACCCAGGACAAGCGTTTAATTGAAATATTCAACCGATATGGCCTAAAGGCCACCTTTAATCTTAATTCCGGATTGCTCGGGCGGGAGGGCTCCCTGGTGCGTGAGGGCAAAACCGTCAGCCACATTAAAAATCCCAAATCGGAAATTCGGGAGATTTATAAGGAGCATGAAGTTGCGGTTCACACCCTGACCCACCCCAACCTGACCCAACTGGAGGATGAAGAGATCGTCCGGCAGGTGGAGGAAGACCGCAGGGCCTTGGAGGAACTGGTAGGCTATGAAATCCACGGAATGGCTTATCCCTGCGGCGGTGTTAACAATAATGACCATGTGGCCGAGGTCCTGCGCAAGCATACGAAAATCCGATATGCACGCACCATCACTTCCACTCATTCCTTCGAGCCTCAGCAGAACCTGCTCCGCTTCAATCCCACCGTATAT